>JASHUW010000156.1 GCA_030039815.1 Alphaproteobacteria bacterium | reverse complement strand
GGAACCACCCTGTCGTTGACTGTTTTGGCCGTTTGCGTGGTGTTTGCTGCGCCTCTCGGAATACTCCTGGACCGCGGAAGAAACGGAGGAATGGTTGAGCAAGAAGAGGCACCGTTGCCGCTCCGAATGGCGGCGGCGCAAGCGCTCAGACATCGCGGATATTGCCTTCTGACACTTGGTTTCTTCACCTGCGGATTCCAGTTGGCATTCATTGCCACCCATCTCCCTAATTACCTGCTTCTGTGCCATATGCCAGTGGGATTGGGCGCTGCCGCATTATCGCTGATCGGCCTTTTCAACATGGTCGGATGCTGGGGGTTTGGCTGGCTCGGCGGCCGTTACCGGCAGCAAAATCTGCTGGGATGGCTCTACCTCGTCCGGAGCGCCGCCATAGCTGCGTTCTTCGTGCTTCCGAAAACTGAGGTCTCGGTCATCGTATTTGCGGTGACCATGGGGCTCGCATGGCTGGGCACGGTTCCCCTGACCAGCGGGCTGGTGGCCAAAGTCTTCGGGCTGCGGCACCTGGGGACGCTTTTCGGTGTCTGCTTCCTCAATCACCAAATCGGTTCATTTCTCGGGGCGTGGCTTGGCGGCTATTTGCTCGACTTGACCGGCTCGTATTCCATTGTCTGGGTCGCGACAGCAATCGCGGGTGTCGTCGCCGCGCTCCTGCACTTCGCGATCAACGACAAGCCGGTGGCTTTGGCACCGATGGTGCCAGTTCCCGCGCACGCCTGACCGCGGGCGTCTTACGGTGACGGCGCACCCGGAGACGAGGCTAGCCCCCTTCCCTGAAAGGCCGGTCGAGGGTGTGTCGTCATCGTACTGCCTGAGGTTTGGTTCGCAGGTCGCGGCTGCCGAGTGCGGGAGGTGCTCATGCCGGTGTTCCCAGCTCGTAGCAAGAAAGAAAGCGATGGTGACCAGCCCTTTCCCGTCGATCGTCGTTATCGGCACAGCGAACCCAGTCTGCACGCACCCGTAGGCTTTCATCAGTGGCTCCGCGACTGGCGTAAAAGAGCGCGGGAACGCAAAGAACTGTTGCGCCTCTCAGATCGGGAGCTCCGCGATATTGGGATCAGCTGGGCGGATGCGTGGCGGGAAATTCGCAAGCCCGTTTGGCGGAAATGAAGCGGCCGACCCGGGCAAGTCGAAGGACCTAAGAGGCAGATCGCAATGCCCGTCAACATCAAGCCAAGAGCAGCAATGGGGCAGGTGAACGAATATCGCGTGCTCGACCGCGAGGTGGTGCGACTCGTCGAACTCGCTAAGCAGCGGCGCGCCGATACCCTACTGCGCGGGGTCCAATCCCTCACTCGCCGCTCCCGGGTGTTTTTGCGGTTTGGCACGCGCAGGCGTGGGAACCCATCGACATCCGAGGATGGTGGAGCGGGCGGGAACGCGGTATAGCGCCCCGACATTGCGATCCATCAAACGGCACGGGCATCACTGGTGACCGGGCCCGCCGCACGCGCGACCAAATCGACCGCGAGCGCAAGCATGAAAGCGCCGGCGCCCAGGGTGAAGAGAACCGAATAACCATCGGCCATATGCGCGAAAATGAAGGAGTAGCCGTAACCCGCCAGCGCTTGACCGAGAGCGAAGGCGGTCGTGCAGTAACTCCAAGCCTTGGCTTGGTCCGCAGCGTTGTCACCCGCCAATTCCCGCATGCGACCGATTGTGGTCGTCACGCTCCCGGGGACGTAGGCGCCGACAATAAAGCTGGACAGCGACAGGGCCGAACCGGAGACGGAGAAAAGTGGCACGAGGACGGCCGCGGCTTCGAGCGCCAAAGCGAGCCGAAGCGTGCTTCGCCATCCAATCCGATCGCCGGAATACCCCGCAACCAGCGGCCCAACGAGCGCTCCCGTTCCGAAGATCATCCAATAGAGCCCGCCGGTTTCGAGGCCGCGGTGAAGGCCGCGCGCGACGAAATCAACCAGAAAAACCATGTGCGGGACCAGGCCGACCGCGGTTAGGGCATATTCGCCATAAAGAGCGCGTAGCGGAACGGAGGTTGTGCTGCGACCTGGGGATATTGCTGCCGCGAGCGCGGTGTCCGCTGGCGGCCATGCAGTCCAGGTCAACAACGACAGCGCCAAAGCAGACGCGGCAAGGCCGAGCCAGGTTGTCATGAGCCCTCGGTGCATCAGTAAGGGCACGAGCGTGCCCGATACGGCGATGCCGAGGCCGACGCCAAGAAAGATGACGCCGCCGGCCATACCGCGCTTCTCCGGGGGGATCGTGGCAAGCACAGCCGGAGCGGCAAGAGCCATCAACGCTCCGCCGGTGCAGCCGGAGAGGAGACGCCAGAGGAAGAACCACGCGAAGCCGAGAGGCGAGGCGCAAGCGAACAGGCTCGCTGCGGTCAGCAGCATCGCGCCGCGTAACGTCGGCACTGTACCGAGACGGGCAGCGACAAACCGCGCCAAGAGCGCGCCGGCGAGATAGCCGGCCAAATTTGCGGCGCCGAGGTAGACCGCGGCCGACGGTGAAAACCAGTGCTCCGCAACCAGCGCAGGGATCAGCGCCGTATATCCGAAGCGGGCGAGCCCAATACCGACGAAGTTGGCGGTCAGCGCGGCCAGACTGGCACGGAGCGGACCGACTGTGGGATGCGGCACTGCCGTTCCGGTCGCTGGCTGCATACCGGTCTCCACTTGATATCGTGGAAAGTTAGGCCTCACTATTCATCAGGAAAACCGATTAATCTTGATCGTATTAATCATGATAAATGATATCCGCTAAGCGGCGACCTGGGTGGGCAGGCGGTCCCGCGCAAGTTCGAGAAATGCCGCAAGCGCACTCGAAGTCCGTGCCTCACGCCGGCGAATGAAAACCGTATCAGCCCAAGCGTCGGCGGATGGGAGATCGTGGATCGCTATTCGTCCCTGCTCGCGTGCGGACATGGCGATAGCCTTGGGCAGGAGGGTCAGCCCAGCTCCTGCCGCGACACAGGCCAAGATACCGTCGATTGTTGCGAACTGCAGGCAGCGCGTGACGACGACGCCACGCGCGGCGAGGATGTTTTCCAGGCGCTGCCGGTAAGAGCAGCCGGGTCGGAAAACGATGATCCTGACTTCACTGCGGCCGACCGCGTCGGCAAGCCGGCGTGTGGATCGCGCGGTTACGACAGCCAGCTCCTCGCGGAATACCCGCTCCTCCTCGAGGTCAGGATGGTTGATTGGCCCGCAGACAAACGCTCCTTCGAGGCGCCACGAGAGAACGCCATCGACAAGCTCGGTGGTGGTTCCGGTCGTGAGTTCCAGATCGACTTCCGGATACGCCTCGGCGTACGCGGCGAGCAATGTGGG
>JASHUW010000155.1 GCA_030039815.1 Alphaproteobacteria bacterium | reverse complement strand
GTCGGTGAACATGTCGACAAAGGTCGATCGGGTCAGCGCCGCGTCGACGCCCTCGAGCTTGGCGCCGCTTCGCTGTTGCGCGCGCACCGAGCGGCGCCGTTCGTTCGCCTCTTCCCAGCGCGACGACTCGGGCATGCTGCGCCGCAGCCAGAACACGAGCAGGGCCGGCACGACGCCCACCAGGTACATGAAGCGCCAGGCATTCGGCCCCCAATCGCCGATCAAGAGCCATATGCCGGAGGCGAGGAAACTGCCGATCCCGGCACCCGATTGCAGCAACCCGCCGCCTTTGCCGCGCGCGTGGTCGGGCCAGACTTCCGAGACCAACGAAGCGCCCGTCACCCATTCCGAGCCGATGCCGACGCCAACCAGAAAGCGCAGGATCGCGAACGATTCCCAGTTCCAGGCGATAGCGCTCAAACCCGTGGTCAACGTGTAGGCGAGCACCGCCAGCATCATCGTCCGCTTGCGGCCGAGATAATCGGCGACGATCCCGCCGATGACGCCGCCCGTCGCCCAGCCGAACACCGTCGTCGCCAGCACATAGCCGGCGTAGCGCGGGATTTGCGAATACTGCGAGGCTTCGAGCAGCTGGTGCAGCGCGAAGCCCACCGTCAGGAACAACGCGTAAATCTCAAACCCGTCGAACAGCCAGCCGAGATTTGCCGCGAAAAGCACGCGCCACTGCTCGCGGCTCAGCGAACGATACCACGGCGACGACACACCGATCGCGTTGTCGGTCATTGAGGCCTCCTGTTCATGTCGCCGGTCTCGCCTCGCGCCGAGACGGACCAGTCGAATTTTCAGGAAATACTATACCCTTGGCGAATACCGAGCGCTACTGGCGGCTTGCCGCACCAAGCCGCATCGGCGGGCCTCCGCGACGCGGCTATCCGATCGCCGGCTCGCTGATTTGTCGGGTTCCGGCCCAGCGCCGGCGCCTTTGGGGGGCGCGGCAAGAGGCGGCGCGCAAAATTTCACCGCGGTTCGGCGAATAAACCCATCCGCGCCCCGGTCTAACCCGCGGTGACAAAGCGGGTCGGAGGGGCGGATGCGGATCGCGGCGAGCATCATCGCGGGCGCGGTCGGCGCGATCATCGTGGGCGCGCCGATCGCCCTGGCCGCCGGGCCGGACGACGCACGGGCAGCGTTCGACCATCGCGTCGATGCCATGAAGCAAATGGGGCACGCGCTCTACGTGACGATCGGCAAGGTGGTGCGCGGCAAGGCCGAGCTGGGACCGGATACGGCCGCGGCGGCCGAGACGATCGTCACCCTGTCGGCGACGATCCCGACGCTGTTTCCGCCCGGATCGAATGTCGGCGACAGCCGGGTGAAGCCGGAGATTTTCGCCGCCGGGCCGCGCGTGCAGGAGCTGGCGGCGGGGGTGCGTGAGGCCGCCGGTGGCCTGGTTGCGGCCGCGAAGAGCGGCGATCTAGCGGCGCTCGCCGCAGCCTACAAGGCGCAGGACGATGCCTGTGAGGCTTGCCACCGCGATTTCCGCAAGCCGGAACAATGAGCGCGGCACGGGCAGCGCTGCTCGGCCTCGCCGCGCTGCTCGCGGCCAACGGCGCAGTGCGGGCCGATGAATTGGTCGCGCGCGGCGAGTACCTGGTGCATGCCGGCGGCTGCGTCTCCTGCCACACCGCGCCGGGCGGGACGAAGTTCGCCGGCGGCCGGGCGCTGGCGACGCCGTTCGGCACGTTCTACAGCCCCAACATCACCCCCGACCGCGAGACCGGCATCGGCACATGGAGCGACGCCGATTTCCAGCGCGCGCTGCGTCGGGGCATCAGCCCCAGCGGCGCCCATTACTTTCCGGTCTTCCCTTATCCGAGCTTCACCGGGATCACCGACGACGACGCGCGGGCGATCAAGGCCTATCTGTTTTCGCTGCCGCCCACGCATGCGCCGGATCGACAGCACGATGTGTGGTTTCCGTTTTCCTGGCGGTTTCTCCAGATCGGATGGCGGCTCTTGTATTTCGACGAGGGACCATTTCAGCCCGACCGGCGGGCGAGCGCCGCCTATAATCGCGGCGCCTATCTGGTGACGGCACTGGCGCATTGCGGCGAATGCCACACGCCGCGCAACTTTTTGGGGGCGGTCGAGAGCGACCGGGCGCTGTCGGGCAATCCCGACGGGCCGGACGGGCAGATCGTCCCCAACATCACCCCCGACCCGAAGACCGGGATCGGCGATTGGGACAAGGACGACATCGCGACGCTGCTCAAGACCGGCGAGACGCCCGAGCATGCCCAGGTCAAGGGCGCAATGCACGAGGCGATCGAGGACGGGCTCAAGTACCTGACAGACGACGACCGTCAGGCGATCGCGACCTATCTGCTGGCGCAAAAGCCCGTGGTGAACGCGGTGAAGGCGAAATGATCGCCGTGCCGGGGGCTTGTTGCCGCTACTTGAACGCCGGCATCACGTCGCGCGCGAACCAGCGCAGCTGCTCGATGAACTCGGCCGGCGACAGGCCCTCGGCCCAATGGATCATGAAGTCTTCGAGGCCGGGATATTTCGCCTCGATCGACTTGATCCCGGCAATGACTTCGTCCGGCCGGCCGCAGAACCACGCCTTCTGCCTGACGCCTTCGCGCAAGGTCGGGATCGTCGCCGGCGCGCCGGGACTGCCCCAGGTGCGGCCCTGCTCGTCGGCGTAGCGCACGAAGCCGAACGGCGCGAACCATTTGTAGCGCTCGTCATGCGCCGGCTCGAGGCGACGGATCGCATCCTCCTGGCTGTCGGCGAGGTAGATGCCGGCGCCCCACACCATGTCCTTGCCGATCGGGCCGGGCCGGCCGTGCTTCTCACAAGCCTGGTGGAACGCCTGGATCACGTCGTCGAGGATCTTCTCGCCGTTGAGCGTGACCATGGCCTTGAGGCCCTTTTGCGCCATCAGGTCGATCGTGCGGCCGCTGGCGATCGGCATATAGATCTCGACCGGCAGGTGCTTCGGCCGCGGCACCATGGTGATTTCCTTGAGATCGTAGCCGCGATAGGGCACGCCCGGCGGGCAGGTGAAATACTTGCCCTTGTGGCTGAAGCTCCCCTCGTTGAAGCATTTGAACAGCAGGTCGAGCCCTTCCTCGAAAATCGCGCGATTGGCATCGGCGTCGAGCAGCGGCCCGCCCAATGTCTCCACCTCGCGGGTGTGGTAGCCGCGCCCGACCCCCATCACCACGCGCCCGTCGGTGACGATGTCGGCCATCGCGTAATCCTCGGCGAGGCGGATCGGGTGCCACATCGGCAGGATGTTGAAGCCGCAGCCATATTTGAGCCGCCGGGTCTGCGTCGCCAGCCACAGCCCCCATTGGATCAGGTTGGGGATGCACTCGTAGCCTTCGTGCTGAAAATGATGCTCGGCCGCCCAGAAGCAGTAATAGCCGAGCTCGTCCATCACCTTGGCGACGCGCAGCGAAGTGTCGAACACCTCGCTGAGGCGCTCGTTCGGATAGCGCCGGTCGTTCGCCGGCGTGCCGTTGAGGCCGACATTGTCGAGGTCGATCTGACCGACATAAAGTGCATGAAACCGCTTGATCATCGCCCTCACCCTCACCGATCCGTGACCGCAGCATAACCCGCGTGTCGGTCGCCGCAAGACAAGGAGAATCCCCCATGCAGCTTGGATGCTCGATGCCGGTCGGCGATATCGGCGCCGGACCCGCCGTCATGCGCGACTACGCGCAGGCCGCCGAGGGGCTCGGCTTCTCCTATGTACTGGCGGCGGACCACGTGCTCGGCGGCAACCCCGATGCCGATTACGGCGACAAACGGGTCGGCACCACGGCGACCGCCTATCACGACCCGTTCGTGCTGTTCGCGTTTCTCGCCGGCTGCACCAAGAGCATCGGCTTCGCCTCGGGCGTCATCATCCTGGCGCAGCGCCAGGCGGCGCTGGT
>JASHUW010000154.1 GCA_030039815.1 Alphaproteobacteria bacterium | reverse complement strand
CAGGCTTTGTGGTTGGTGAGGTGAATGCCGATCGGCGACTTGAATGTGCCGGGGACCGGCGCCTCGTCGAGCGGGATCATCCGACCGACCCGGGCCGCGGCGAGGTCGCGCGCGAGGCCGCGCACGCCGAGGCAATCGGCGCGATTGGGCGTCACCTTGATGTCGATGACGGGATCAGGGAGCCCGGCATATTCCGTGTAGGGCATGCCGACCGGCGCATCCTCGGGCAGGTCGATGATGCCCTCGTGATCGTCGCTGAGCGCCAGCTCGTAAGCGGACATGAGCATGCCGCGCGAGGCCTGGCCGCGGATCGTACTTTCCTGGAGCAGCATGCCGTTGCGCGGCACGGTTACGCCGGCGGGGCCGAACACGCCCTTCATCCCGGTGCGGGCATTGGGCGCCCCGCAGACGACCTGCACCTCGCCGTCACCGGCATCGACGACGCAGACCCGCAGCCGGTCGGCGTTGGGGTGCTGCACGGCCGAGACGACGCGCGCCACCGTGAACCCGGCGAGCGCTTTCGCCGGGTCGTCGACGCCGTCGACATCGTGGCCGAGCATGACGAGCCGCTCGACGATCGCCTCGAGGGTGGCTTCGGTGTCGAGATGGGTCTTGAGCCAGGCAAGCGTCGTCTTCATAGCGCGCCTCTCATAACGCCCCTCGGACCATCGAGGGCACGTCGAGCGGCAGGAACCCGTAATGCCGCAGCCAGCGCAGGTCGCTGTCGTACATCGTGCGCAGATCGGGGATGCCGTATTTCAGCATCGCCACCCGCTCGATGCCCATGCCGAAGGCGAAGCCCTGGTACTCGTCGGGGTCGATGCCGCAATTGCGCAGCACCTGCGGATGCACCATGCCGCTGCCGAGGATTTCGAGCCAGCCCTCGCCGGCGCCGATCTTCAATTCGCCGCCGGCACGGGAGCAGCCGATATCGACCTCGGCCGAAGGCTCGGTGAACGGGAAATAACTCGGGCGGAAGCGTACCGGCAGGTCATCGACATCGAAGAAGGCGCGGCAGAATTCGATTAGGCAGCCTTTGAGGTGGCCCATATGCGTCGTGCGGTCGATGACGAGGCCCTCGACCTGATGGAACATCGGCGAGTGCGTCGCGTCGTGGTCGGCGCGGAAGGTGCGGCCGGGGACGATGATGCGAATCGGCGGCTGCTGCTTGAGCATCGTGCGCACCTGCACCGGCGAGGTGTGGGTGCGCAGCACGAGGCGCGAGCCATCGGCACGCTCGGGCAGGTAGAAGGTGTCGTGCTCCTGCCGCGCCGGGTGCTCGGGCGGGATGTTGAGCGCGGTGAAATTATAGAAATCGTCCTCGATATGCGGGCCCTCGGCGACGACAAAACCCATCTCGCCAAAGATCGCGATGATCTCGTCGATGGTCTGGCTGATCGGGTGAATGCGGCCCTGCGCCGCCGGCATCGCCGGCAGCGTCGCGTCGGCGCGCTCGGCGGCGAGCCGGTTGGAGAGCGCGGCACGGTTCAACTCGACCGCGCGCGCCTCGATCGCGTCGGAGATCGTGTCCTTGAGCGCGTTGAAGCGGGCGCCGGCGTCGCGCCGCTGCTCGGGTGCCAGCGCACCCAGCCCGCGCATCAGCCCGGTCACCAGCCCCTGACGGCCGAGATACTTGATGCGCACCACCTCTAGCGCGTCGGGCGAGGTCGCCGCGGCGATTTCGCCGAGCCCGGCTTCCTGCAATTGTTGCGGATCGTCCATGTTCACATTGCCCAAGGGCTATTTCCAATCGTCATTCCCGCGGAGGCGGGAATCCAGGGCGAGCGACGGAACAGTTGCCGCTGGACCCCCGCCCGCGCGGGGGTGACGACGGGATGGTTGACCGGCTTCGACATCGAAAGTCTCTCGAAGATCGAATTTCAATAGAAAAGGGGCCGATTGCGGCCCCTTCGTGACTCAAGCGCAATGCGGCGGGGCCTAGCGAATGCTCGCCCCGGTAAATCGGCTGCTGATCATGCCGCATTGCATCATTCCGCCGCCTCCGCGGGCAATGCTGACTTCGCCGTCGCGACAACGCCCGCGAACGCCTCGGGCTCGCGGATCGCGAGGTCGGACAGGACCTTGCGGTCGAGTTCCAACCCGGCGAGCTTCAGCCCGTGGATGAATTGCGAATAGGTGAGGCCGTGCTCGCGCACCCCGGCATTGATGCGCTGGATCCACAGACCGCGGAAATCCCGCTTCCGGTTGCGGCGGTCGCGATAAGCATAGCGCAGCGCCTTCTCGACCTTTTCGAGCGCGATGCGATAGGCCTTGCTGTTGCGGCCGCGATACCCCTTGGCGAGGTCGAGGACCTTCTTGTGACGCGCATGGGTCGTCACGCCGCGTTTGACGCGTGCCATGGCTCAGCCTCGCAGATACGGCATATAGGTGAGGACGAGGTTGGCGTCGCCCGGCTGCAGGGTCACCGTGCCGCGCGCCTTGCGCTTCATCGATTTCGGCTTCGAGATCAGGCGATGCCGCTTGTGCGCGACGTTCATCTTGATCTTGCCGGTCGCGGTGCGGCCAAAGCGCTTCTTGGCGCCGCTCTTGGTCTTCAACTTGGGCATTTCGCGTTCCTGTAGGCTGGGGCGGCCAGGCATGCCCGATGTGGCGCCAATAATGCGCGGGCCCGCCGCCGATTGAGCGGCGGGTTATAGCGATGCGACCCACTGAAAGCAAGCCAAGCTAAAGCAAGATTGGCGGCGGCGCGGCGGAATTGGCATCATGCGCGCCATGCCGTGCGTGAGTTACGTCTGCACCGTCTACAACAAGGAAGTGGCGCTGCCCTTCGTGCTCGCCGGGCTCGCGGCGCAACAGGGCGATTTCGCGCGCGAGTTCATCTTTGTCGACGACGAGTCGAAGGATGACAGCGTCGGCGTGGTGCGCCGGCTGACCGGCGG
>JASHUW010000153.1 GCA_030039815.1 Alphaproteobacteria bacterium | reverse complement strand
GCGAGCGCGAGGCGATCGGCCCGGTCAACCTCGTCGCCGAGCGCGAGGCCGAGGAGGTCGAGTCCCGGGTCGAGAGCCTGCAGCACGAGCGTGCCGAGCTCACCGAGGCGATCGCCCGCCTGCGTCGCGGCATCGCCGCGCTCGATCAGGAAGGCCGCAAGCGGCTGCAAGGCGCGTTCGAGACACTCAACGGGCATTTCGCCGCGCTGTTCGAGCGCCTGTTCGGCGGCGGCCGCGCGCATCTGGCGCTGACCGACGCCGAGGATCCGCTCGAAGCCGGGCTGGAAATCATGGCGAGCCCGCCCGGCAAACGCCTGCAGGCGCTGTCGCTGTTGTCGGGCGGCGAGCAGGCGCTGACCGCGATCGCGCTGATCTTCGCGGTGTTCCTTACCAATCCGGCGCCGATCTGCGTGCTCGACGAGGTCGATGCGCCGCTCGACGACGCCAATGTCGACCGCTTCTGCCAACTGGTCGCCGAGATCGCCGACACCACCGCGACCAAATTCCTGTTGATCACCCATCACCGCATCACGATGGCGCATATGGACCGCCTGTTCGGCGTCACGATGCCGGAGCGCGGCGTGTCGCAGTTGGTCTCGGTCGATCTCGCGCGCGCCGCCGAGCTGCGCCATGCGGCGCCGTCGCGTCTCGATGCCGCGGACTAGCCGCCGCACCCGGTGCGCCGTAGTTGCATAGGCCCTTTGCGACAGCTCGGGCATGGCTTCTATCTCCATGAAAACCATAGGAATTGCGACTTTTGCCCGGCGCCGGGCGCGGCTTGACAGCAATGGGGGTCGCCACTATGGTGCGCGCCGCTTCGGCCGAGCCGGCCGAGGCGACGCGGATTGATCGCGCGGTTCGAGATGAGCGAAGGAGGACAGCCTGATCCCCTGGCGCGTCTCGGCGAGAGGCTTGACCGGGCGCGGTCGGAGCAGAATCGGGGGCCGAGCAACGGCGGCGAGCCGCCGCCCAGCGGTCTCGGGCTCGGCTTCCGCATCGGAATAGAGTTGCTGGCCTCGCTTCTGGTTGGGCTGGCGCTGGGCTGGGTCGCCGACCGGTTTCTCGGGACGCGCCCGTGGGGGCTTGTACTGGGCTTTTTTATTGGCTCGGCCGCCGGGATCATGAACGCGTTCCGTGCGGCGCAGGGATTGGGTCGCGGCGGTCCGCGACCAGGCGCCTAGCCCGGCCGGAAACGAGGTAGCACGTGGCGGGTGAAAACAGCCCACTAGAGCAGTTCATGATCGAGCGGATCGTGCCGCTCCATATCGGCTCGGTGGACATTTCCTACACGAATTCAGCCTTGCTGATGACGATTGCGGTGGCGCTGATCACGCTGCTGCTGGTGGCCGGGACGCGCCGGCGCGCCATGGTGCCCAGCCGCCTCCAGTCGATCGCCGAGATGTCCTATGAATTCATCGCCGCGATGGTGGACGAGAATATCGGACATGAGGGCATCGAGTTCTTCCCGCTGGTCTTCTCGATTTTCATGTTTGTGTTGTTTGGCAATATGTTAGGCCTAATTCCCTACAGCTTTACCTTCACAAGCCACATCATCGTGACCTTTGCGCTGGCGGTGTTCGTGTTCCTGGTGGCGACGCTGGTCGCGTTCGCCCGGCACGGCATCCACTTCTTCTCCTTCTTCTTCCCGCCGGGCGCGCCCGTGTTCATGGCGCCGATCCTGGTGCCGATCGAAATCGTCTCGTATCTGTCGCGCCCGGTCAGCCTCAGCATCCGGCTTTTCGCCAACATGATGGCCGGGCACACGATGATGGCGGTGTTCGCCGGCTTCACCATCACGCTGGGCTTGTTCGGCTTCTTCCCGATTGCGATCAATGTCGCGCTGTTCGCGCTTGAGGTCATCGTCACGGCGCTGCAGGCTTACGTCTTCACCATCCTGACCTGCCTCTACCTGCGCGACGCGGTGCATCTGCATTGACCCAACTCGCGCTTCAACTTTCGTCCAAGCAGAGGAAATCGACATGGATCCAACGTCGGCCAAGATGATCGGTGCCGGGCTCGCCGCGATCGGCGTGGCGGGTGCGGGCGTCGGCATCGGCAATATTTTCGGCTCGCTGGTCAGCTCGATCGCGCGCAACCCGGCCGCGCGCGACCAGGTCTTCGGCATCGGCATGCTCGGCTTTGCGCTGACCGAGGCGGTGGCGCTTTACGCCCTGCTGATCGCGTTCCTGGTCCTTTACGCCGTCTAGCCGGGCGAGGCCGCGGCGATGCCGCAACTCGACTTCACGACGTTCGCGCCGCAGCTGTTCTGGCTGGCGGTGAGCTTTGTTGTGCTCTACGGGTTGATGCGATGGCTGGCGCTGCCCCGCGTCGGGCAGGTCATCGCCGGCCGGCGCGAGCATCTCTCGCGCGACCTCACGCGCGCCGCCGATCTCAAGACCGAGGCGGAAGCCGCGCTCGCGGCCTATCAAAAGACCCTCGCCGATGCCCGCGCAGCGGCGCAGGCGGCGCTGCGCGAGACCAGCGAAAAACTGGCCGCCGAGGCAGCCGCGCGGCAGCAGCAGCTTTCGGCGACGCTCGCCGCGCAGGTCGCCGCGGCGGAGGCGCGCATCGCGGCGATGAAGGAACAGGCGCTGGCCGATGTTCGCGGCATCGCCACCGAGGTTGGCGGCGCGGTGGTCGAGAAGCTGATCGGCGCCTCCGCCGATGCCGCGAAACTCAGGACGGCCGTCGAACACGCCGCCGAGCGAGCCTGGTGATGCCGCAATTTTTGCACCAGCCCGAGTTCTGGGTGCTCGTCGCCGGAGTGATCTTCGTCGCCGTGGTGTGGAAGCCGGCGGGCCGCGCGATCGGCGGCGGGCTCGACGCGCGGGCCACGCGTATTCGCGGCGAGCTCGACGAGGCGCGGCGGCTGCGCGAGGAGGCTGAGCAGCTGGTCGCCGAGTACCGCGCCAAGCAGCAGCAGGCGGCGGCCGACGCCGAAGCGATCGTCACCCACGCCAAGGCCGAGGCCGAGCGGATCGCGGCGCAAGCGGCGCGCGATCTCGAGCAGGCGCTCGCCCGGCGTCAGCGCATGGCCGAAGAGCGCATCGAGCAGGCCGAGGCAAAGGCGCTTGACGAGGTGCGTGCGGTCGCCATCGACGTCGCGATCGCCGCGGCGCGCGAGGTGATCGCCGCACAGATCGACGAGCAGCGCGGCGCCGCGCTGCTCGACGAGGAGATCGTCACGCTGCCGCAGCGCCTGCGCTAGATCAGCGCGGCGCTCCCGCGCCCGATCCGCCAACATCATTCTCGTACCATCCGGCGGCCGCCCATCGGGGCGTGCCCGTCAGACCATCCTTTATTTGTTTGCGAACACCGCCGCATCGTGGCCGGTTCCTCGCGGAATAAGTCAATTTCTCCCGCGATTTACGACCAGCGGCCTTTTATCTGCATGCCATGCGGATTATGAATGCCGACTGCGTTGGCATAAACGCTTCCGCAACCACGCATGACGGTCGGTCGCTTTCGTGTCCACCCGTAGCAGTTTCCTCGCCCTCGTTGCCGCTGCCGTGTTTGCCGCGATGCCCGGCCCGGTCGAGCGGGCGATGGCGTCCAGCGCGGTGGTGCTCAATTCGGATGACGACTCGCTGAGCGTCATCGACGGCGACACCTACAAGGAAGTGTCGCGCACCCATATCGGCCGCGGCCCCCACCACCTGATCGAGACGCCGGATGGGCGCACGCTGGTCGTCGCGATGTCGGGCAGCAACGAGCTGGTGCTGATCGACCGCGCGACCGGGGTCGAGAAGCAGCGCGTCACCGCGAGCGACCCCTACCAGATCGGCTTCAGCCCGGACGCCAAGTGGTTTGTCGCCGCCTCGCTCCGGCTCGACCGCATCGACGTCTACGACGCCCACACTTACGAGCTGGTGCACCGGCTGCCGGCGGCGACCATGCCGAGCCACATCGCGTTTTCGCCCGACAGCAAGACCGTGTTTGTGACCCTGCA
>JASHUW010000152.1 GCA_030039815.1 Alphaproteobacteria bacterium | reverse complement strand
CCTCCGGCATGGCCTGGAACCGCGAACGCGCGCAAGAAATCATCGATGCGCGACTGCATCTCGACGGAGCGGCGCTGCCCATCCTGCACGCACTGCAAGACGAGTTCGGCTATGTCGACCGCGCGGCGGTGCCGATGATCGCGCAGACGCTCAACCTGTCGCGCGCCGAGGTACATGGCGTCGTCAGCTTCTACCATGATTTCCGCAAGGCACCGCCGGGCCGACATGTGCTGAAGCTGTGCCGTGCCGAGGCCTGCCAGTCGATGGGCGCCGACGCGCTCGCCGATACCGCGCGCGATCGGCTGGCCATCGGCTGGCACGAGACGACGCCGGACGGCCGAGTGACCTTGGAGCCGGTGTTCTGCCTTGGGCTATGCGCGTGTGCACCAGCGGCGATGCTCGACGGCAAAGTGGTAGGGGCGCTCGACGAGACGCGGTTGTTGGCGCTGATCGACGAGGCGCGCGCGTGAGTCCCCCGCGCATTTTTGTGCCGTGGGATGCCGGGGCGCTCGCCTTGGGTTCGAGCGCTGTCGAGCGCGCGCTCATCGCGGCCGAGCGCAGCCGCGGCATCGACATCAAAATCATCCGCACCGGGTCGCGCGGCCTGTTCTGGCTCGAACCGATGATCGAGGTCGAAACCGTGGCCGGCCGCATCGCCTACGGACCGGTAAAGGCCGAGGAGGTCGAGGGTCTATTCGATGCCCTGCTAGCTGGCGGGCCGCATCCGCTACGGCTCGGCCACCCCGAGGACATGCCGTTCCTCAAGCGCCAGACGCGTTTCACCTTCGCCCGTTGCGGCATCATTGACCGGCAGTCACTTGCCGATTACCGCGCGCGTCGCGGCCTACTGGGCTTGGAGCGGGCGCTGACCCTTGGCCCTGCGGAGATCGTCGAGGAGGTCACCAAATCCGGCTTGCGCGGGCGCGGCGGCGCCGGCTTCCCGACCGGCATCAAGTGGAAGACCACCGCCGACGCCCAAGCGGCGCAGAAATACATCGTCTGCAATGCCGACGAGGGCGACAGCGGCACCTATGCCGATCGCATGCTGATGGAAGGCGACCCGTTCTGCCTGATCGAAGGCTTGGCGATCGCCGGGATCGCCGTCGGCGCGACCAAGGGCTTTGTCTACACCCGCTCGGAGTACCCGCACGCGATCCGCACGATGGGTCGGGCGATCGAGACCGCGCGCCGCGAAGGGTTGCTCGGCCGCGGGATCGCCGGATCGGCCCATGATTTCGACATCGAGATCAGGGTTGGGGCTGGGGCCTATGTCTGTGGCGAGGAAACGGCGCTGCTCGACAGCCTCGAAGGCAAGCGCGGCCAGGTGCGCGCCAAGCCGCCGCTGCCCGCGCACAAAGGCGCGTTCGGCTGCCCGACGGTCGTGAACAATGTGATCTCGCTGGCTTCGGTGCCGGCGATCCTCGCCGATGGCGCCGACGCCTATCGCGATCTCGGCTATGGCCGCTCACGCGGCACGATGCCGATCCAGCTCGCCGGCAACGTCAAATATCGCGGGCTGTTTGAGGCGGCGTTCGGGCTGACCCTCGGCGACATTGTCGACGATATCGGCGGTGGTACGGCGAGCGGGCGGCCGGTGCGCGCGGTGCAGGTCGGCGGGCCGCTCGGCGCCTATTTCCCGCGAGCGCTGTTCGATACGCCGTTCGATTACGAGGCCTTCGCCGCCAAGAACGGGCTAATCGGCCATGGGGGGGTCGTGGTGTTCGACGACACGGTCGACATGGCGCGGCAGGCGCGCTTCGCGATGGAATTCTGCTCGATCGAGAGCTGCGGCAAGTGCACGCCGTGCCGGATTGGCTCGACCCGCGGGGTCGAGGTCATCGACCGCATCGTCTGTGGCGAACGCCGAGCCGAGAACCTCGCCCTGCTCCGGGAGCTATGCGAGACGATGCGGTTCGGCTCGCTGTGCGCGCTCGGCGGCTTTGTGCCGTTCCCGGTGACGAGCGCCATTAACTATTTCCCCGAAGATTTCGGCGGCGCGCCACTCAGTGCGGCCGCCGAGTGAGGAGACGCATAATGTCTCTCGTCCGCGAGATCGATTACGGCACACCGGCGTCAAAGTCCGAGAAAATGGTGACGCTGACCATCGACGGATTCAGCGTGACTGTTCCCGAGGGCACGTCGATCATGCGGGCGGCGATAGAGATCGGCATCAAGGTCCCGAAGCTCTGCGCCTACGACATGGTGGACTCGTTCGGATCGTGCCGCCTGTGCCTGGTCGAGATCGAAGGGCGCAACGGCACCCCGGCTTCGTGCACGACGCCCGTCGCTGAGGGCATCAAGGTCACGACGCAGAACCAGCGTTTGGGGCGCATCCGCCGCAACGTCATGGAACTCTACATCTCCGACCACCCACTTGACTGCCTGACCTGCGCTGCGAACGGCAATTGCGAGCTGCAGGATATGGCCGGAGCGGTGGGGCTGCGCGAGGTGCGCTACGGCTATGAAGGCCGTAACCACCTCGGCCAGGACAAGGACGCGTCGAACCCCTATTTCACGTTCGACCCCGCGAAATGCATCGTCTGCTCGCGCTGTGTGCGCGC
>JASHUW010000151.1 GCA_030039815.1 Alphaproteobacteria bacterium | reverse complement strand
CCAGTTCCTCGCGCCGACGAGCTTCTCGTCGGTGAAGTGATCAAAACGTTTCGTCATTCCCGCGCAAGCGGGAACCCAGGGCAAGCGATCGAACCGTCGCTCCTGGGCCCCCGCCTGCGCGAGGCAACAAAGCGACAAGCCGTCTAAATCGAGAGGAATAAGCCATGATCTACGAATTGCGCGTCTACCACACGATGCCCGGCAAGCTGCCGGCGCTGCTCAACCGGTTCGACACGATCACGCTGAAAATCTGGGAGCGGCACGGCATTAAGCAGGCCGGGTTCTGGACCACGCTGGTCGGCGAATCGAATGCCGACCTCACCTACATGCTGAAGTGGGAATCGCTCGCCGAGCGCGAGAAGAAATGGGACGCGTTCCAGGCCGATCCGGAATGGATCCAGAAGCGCGCCGAGACCGAAAAGGACGGCCCGATCAATGCGCGGGTCGAGAACTCCTTTCTCGTGCCGACCAGCTTCTCGTCAGTGAAGTAGCGGCGGAGCGCGGCGGAACCTCCACGCCGGGAGCACGGTATGCTCCTGGCGGCCGCTTGCGGCGCCAAGGGGGTTCCGTTGCCTATTCGCGGTCTTGTGTTTGCCTTGGTCATCGGCGCGGCGGCACTCGCGTCTCGCTTGGCGCTCGCCGATGACAGCTTCTTTGACGAGGGCAGGGCGCAGGCCGGGCTCGAAAGGATTTACGACAAGGCCGGGCACCCGACCAAGGTGCTGGGCGTCGATGTCCGCACGAACCAGCTGGTCGTCGAACTCCAGGCGGTCGACAACCCGGCGCATATCGACCGCTACATCGACCGCATCGCGACTGACATGATAGAGCGGTGGTTCTGGCCGGAGTCGGTTTCGGGTCCGGCCCCGGTACAGCTCAGCCTCGCCAATCCCGACCTCGACGCGAACCTTTTCGCGCTCAATCCCACCGACCTCGCGGTTGTCGGCAAACTGGCCGCGGAATCGGTGGAGCGAGCCGCGCTCGAAGACCCGGCGCAAGTCGACCGCATGGAGCTGCGCCGTGCACTGTTCCTGGTTCCGCGGCCGGTGAGCGGCGACCCCGAATTGAGTGTCGAGATCACCAGCGGTCGCGAGCGCGCGGCGATCTACGCGACGATCGCCGGCGTCATCACGCATGCCGATCTGCGTGGTACGCGACGCGCGCAGAACCTCAACTATCTCGCCGCCGGCCCGGATCTTGACGCGGCGGTCGCGGCGGCGGAGAGCACGATCGGCAAGGGCGAGGTCGTCCAGCGCCTTCTCGTCTACGACAAGTCGCTGTCGATCGATGCGCTCGTGCCGGGCTCGGCGGAGCATGTCGGCGGCTACCGCGCCGACATCAACGGCGTCGTGCGCCTGGCCGACGAGATCGCCGGCGTTCGGCCCATTCTCCCGGGCCAGCTGCCGCCCGCGCGGTTTTCGCTGGCCGATGTCGACTGGTCGCTGGTGCCGAAGCTGCAACAGGCGGCCCGCGACCGCCTCCAGCTTTCCGGCGGCCGCATCGTCTTTGTTGAAATTTCGCGGCCGGGCAGCGCGGTCGGCACGCCCGAAATCACCTGGGAGATATCGGTCGACAGTGTCGACGACTCTTCCGTCTCGGGTAGTGTCGCCTTCGACAACAAAGGCAATGTCGTCAGCACCCGATACCCACGCGGCCAGGGGCCCAAGCTTGATCTGCTCGACGCCGCGAGCTACGCCCCGGCGCTCGACGCGCTCGGCAAGGCTTTGGGCGCGCACGCGGCGATCGTCGAGCTCGATTTCCGAACCGACCGGCTGATGGCCACCGTGAAAGACCCGCAAAAGCCGGACGCGCTGGTCGTTCTCGACTACCAGGGCGAGAGCGTCGCGCGCAGCATCATGCCGCCATTCGAGCCGGCCAACTTCAGCGCCGACTGGTTTTTCGACCTGTCGCAGGCGCAACCTGTCCCAACGCATGTGGCGGCGATGCAGCAGGACGCGCTAGCCCGGCTCGGTCTTGCCGATGGCAAAATCGAGCGCGTCACGATCTCGAAGCAGAAACTGTTTATGCCGGGCAACGACCGGCTATTGGTCGAGGTGCGCGCCGAAGCCGGCAAGCGGGAGGGCCGCGTCGTCTACGACCTTAACGGCAACGCGGTCGACATCGACAAGCCATAAAGAACTTAATATCAATAACTTCCGATAATGAACTTCTCGTCGATCGTGAAGGTTTTGATGCGTCCGATGAAAAGTGCGCCATCATCGTGCAGGCGCTTGGCCTCAGGCGAGGCGTTGGCACGTGCCATCCCGTCGGCGTCGTCGAACCAGGTCTCGGCGATACCGTCGACCTCGACATCGGTCTCGGGGATGTCGGGGCGGGTGCGCGTCGCGACGATGTGGTTCTGCACATAGCGGCGCATCCCCGGCACCGCATGCGCGAGCGGCGCGTGGATGTCGACCCAGTGACGCACGAATTGCTCGTGGGTCAGCTCGGGCCGGCGGGTCAGCAGCGAGATGCTCTTGATCATCGGCGTCTCCTCGGGCGTTGCGCGATCCTACCGCGCGCGAACGCCCTCGAGAAACAGCGCCACCGCGTTGCCGGCATGCGCCGAGACCTCGGCGGAGCTTAGCGGCACGCCGAGACCGAGCGCACGGCGCTGCGGGCCGGTCACGACGCTGAAGATGAATTGCTCCGCCGCGAAGCGCGGGTCGACCGGGCGCAGCTC
>JASHUW010000150.1 GCA_030039815.1 Alphaproteobacteria bacterium | reverse complement strand
TGGCCTGCCGCTCCGCCGCGATTTTCGCCAGCTCGTCCGGGGTCATGAACTTGCCGGGATAGGCGACGGTTACGACATTGCCTTCCGCCGAATAGAACTCGATCTGCGGAAAGACCGAATGAATGGTCTTGACCGCGGAATCGAACAGCATCGTCGTCGGTTCGACGTTCTGCGCCACCACGCCGCCTTCCGTGAGGTGATCCTTGACCAGCTGGTAGAACTGTTGGGTCAACAGGTGAAACGGCACGAACGGTCCGCGATAAGCGTCGATCAAGATGATGTCGTAATGATCCTTGGTGTCGGCGAGGAACAGCCTGCCGTCCTTGACGATCTGCTTGAAATGGTCGTCGTCCTTGACGCCGAAATACTGCTTCGCCAGCTCGACCACCGCGGGATCGAGCTCGACCGAGGTGATCTGCGTGTTGGGCAGGTAGCGGTGCAGGTAGGACGCGGTGGTGCCGCCGCCAAAGCCGATTTCGAGGATGGAATCGAGGTGCGGCGGGTACATCACCGTCGCCGTCATCATCTGCGTGTACTTGACCGGCAACTCGCTGGGATCGGCGGTGTTGTGGATGCTCTCGGTATAGATCTTGCGGTTCTGCCCAAACGTCATGCTGATGTCCGGGCCATCCTGGTAAACATAGATGTTATTGTAGAGCGACTCCTTCGATTCGAGCAGCTTGCGATCGCCGCTCTGGGCGTGGATCGCCGAACTGATCCCGACCGTCAGCAGCCCCGCGGCGATGATCCCCGCCAGCGCGCCACGCCAGTTATGTCGCAAGATTGAGGCTCCTTGTTGGTTCACGGCATCGGCTCATTGCGCGTCGTCATAGGTCATCATCACGGCGAGCATCCCGAATTGCGGCACCCAGTGAGCCACCGTCCAGTAGCTACCCTTCCATTGTTCGGGGTGGTCGTAGGTTGCATGCACGTGCGCCAGATAGGCCGACAGCCAATGCCGATCATCGGTCTTTCGGTAAAGCGCCCATAAGCCCCAGGCGCGGCTGAAGTTCAACCCGGACTGATGCGCACCGACCGGGTCGGCCACCGGCACGAGCGGCGCGGTCTCGGGCATGAAGCGCGCCAGCCACGGGACGAACGCGTCGCGCGGCAGAACGTCGCCGACCAGCCACGCCCAGTTCGTGCAAATCGCCATGAATTCGCCCGACGCGACCTCGGCCTCCGCCGCGGGGCAAGCGCCGGCGATCAGATAGCCGCGATGCACTTGCGCGGCGACGAAGTCGAGCAGGTTCTGGTCGTGGCTGGCCCGGGCGTAGTCATAGAGGTTGATGAGCGCCCACGTGTCGCTGTCATAGGCGCCCGCGGAAGGGTCCGGCGGCTGGACCTTGAAGCGATCGACCAGGCTCTCGGCGACCATCTTGGCGAAACCATCGAGCAAATCGTCGCCAAAGAGCCGCCGGTAATCGACCGCCAAGCGCAAAAACCACGAGCGCCCATACGGCATCTCGAAACCGCGATTGCGCGCGAGGTAATCCTCTTCCTGGGCGACGAGGTTCGGCTTCAGCCGCTCGCGCAACATGGCCTTGTAGCGCTGGTCGCCGGTCGCCCAGGTGTAGGCGGTGAGCGCCCAGGTTCCGTGCACCGACGAGTGCCAGTCGACGCAACCGTGGAATAGCGGGCGATCGGTGTCGCGGCGGGCGAGGCAAACGGCGATCGGCTGCGACAGATCGGCGGCGATCCGCGGGCGCTCGACCTGAAATTCCCTCAGTTCGCGGGGCAGCTCCGCCGCCCCCGCGGCATGGCCGAGCAGCATCGCCCCGAACAGTACGGCATATCTGCGCGTTGACCTCATGGCTTTCCGATCCCGCCGCGCCGCGTGGAGCATCTAGGGCGATGCTTGAATTGCAAAGCGGCCTTGTGTCGCGTGCCCGGTCAATGCCGCAGCTGCTTGAGCTGAGTTTCGGCGAGCGCCGCCCAGTTCGCCTGGTCTTGGGTGAGCTGGCGATCGTTCTGCATCGCCTTCAAGGTCGCAACGATCATCGTCAACCGCCGCTCCGGCTCGTCGCCATCGGCGGCCGCGAGCCAGTACGCCACCACCAAATCGATCCGCTTTTGCACATCGTGCGGCTCGGCGTTCGCGAGACGCTCGCGCAGGGCCACAACGTCCCGCCGCAGCGGCAAGGCATCGGATGTCTTGTGCTGCGCGATCAGCAGGTCGGCGATCCGCGTCTCGATCGCCGCCGCCTGACTCTGCAATGCCGGCTGGTCGGGCGCGCGGCCGGCAAGCTGTTGGACGATGTCGAGCGCCGCGTGCTGCTCCCGCAGCGCGCCTTCAAGGTCACCCTGCCGCATCAGGATCGCGCCAAGCCGCGAGTGCTGCATGGCGAGCTCGTACTGTTTGCCCGTGTCCCCGGGGGCGTCATGCACCTGTCGTTCCGCGACCGATAGGGACGCACGCTGCATCGCCGCGGCTTCCGATCCCTTGCCCTGCGCTTCCAACAGCTTGGCCAGTTTCTCGTTGACGAGTTGCAGGCGGACTGTGACCTCGGTTGAATCCTGGCTTAATGTTGCGAGTCGCTGCCGCGCGGCCGTGTAGTACGACGCGGCCTGATCGCGATCGTCATCTTGCAGAAGCGATCCTATCTCGATGTCGACATCGGCGATCGTCAGTTCCTGGCGACCATTCAAGTCGCCAAGCGAGGCGACCTGATTCCAGTCCGCCAAGCTTTTCTTGTACAGGTCGATCGCGTGGCCCAAGTCCCGCGCATTGGCGCGCAGCTCCGCGATCTTGAAATAGCTGATTGCCCGGTCGGAGACCGCGTTTGCGTTGTTCGGATCGAGCATGACGAGATCGCTCGACAGCTCCAGGCTCCGACGGTACGGCTCTTCCGCCTCGTTTGCGTGCCCGTCGGCAACAAAAAAATCGCCGATCCGATCGACGCTGAGCGCGAGGTCCCGCCGCAGCATGGTGCTTTCGGGATGAGCGGCGAAGAGCCTCTCGCGAATTGCGCGCCCTGCTTGGTAAGCCGGCAGCTGCAGCGCACGCTCTCGCGTGTTCAATAGCCGCACATCGCCGAGCCAGACGTAGGCGCGCGCCAGGCCGATTTGATTTTCGATGTTTTTCGGGTCGGCGTTGGTCATCAGCTGCCACATTTCGACTTTGAATTCTGCCGCGCTTTCGGTCTGTTCCGGATCGCGAACAAGATTGCGATCGCTTGAGAGCGCGCGGCGGAGCTCCTCCGAGCCGTTAAGCAATTTACGATCGACCTCCTGTTCCGTTTGAGCCGATTGCATCCCCATCGCGGCAAGCGCTCGTTGCGCGCGGTCGCGTTCGGCGCGCGCGATCGACCATTGCCAGAAGGACAACGCGACCAGGCATAGCGCCACCACCAGTCCGATCGAGGTTCCCGTCAGCAGCCAACGCTGAGCGCGGCGGCGTGCCGTCTCCGCGTCGCGGATCGCTTTCGCGGCAGCCTCGCGCTGATGGCGGTCGTCTTCGAGAGCCTGGGTACTGCGCTCGAAGAGCGCCGTCACCCGGTCGAAGCCGCCACCATATCGCTCTGCCCATGCGGCGGTGCGCGGCCGCCCGGGCCGCCGCCACCAGGCCGTCAATTTCTCGACCTGGTCGAGCGGCAGCGTGACGTTCGGCGAGGCGCCGAGCGCGACAAGACCGCGATAGAGGCGGCCGTCATATTCCTCGACCCGCAGCCAGCCGCCGAGCTGCGCCGCTTCGGATTCGTCGCCGGGTGCCCCGCTCGGCGCCGCCGAGACACGCTCCCAGCGCCGCAAAAGCGCCTCGTGGCCGACATCGATCCGGGTCGCGGGTTCCAGATTGGCGACGGACGGCGGCGAGGTGGTCAGAAACGAGCAATCGGGCGCGCGAAACCGGTCGATGATCGAGCGCAGCTCGTCCGCATCGACGCCGGTCTCCGCCGCCAGTTGCATCAGGGGCAGCGCGCGGCGAACGGCGCGTCCCTCGTTGTCGATCTCGGACAGCGCGCGAAACACCAGCTCGACCGCCGCGTCATGCCCGGACAGTTCCGACAACACCTCGTCGGCGTGGCGCGACAGCGCGTTGGCCATGCCGCCGATCGCCTCGTAATGCTCGGCCCGCAGGTGGGGCGCCTTGCCGTCCGCCGGATCGCGCACCGCCTGCTCCCACAGCCGCAGCAGGCAATGCTGGAGCACCGGCAGCGCGTCGAGATCGCTGCCGGTATCGTTGATGAGCCGCTCCGCGACCGCCGGATCGATCGTCGCTCCGGCCTTCGTGATCGGGCGGCGGATCACCTCCTCGACCTGGTCCCGGGTCAGCGACGGCACGAGAAACTGCGTACCGCTGACCACCTCGGGCAATCCCTGGAACAGGGCGCAATCGCCGATGAAGTCGGAGCGCATGGTGATCAGGACATGCGCTCGCCGCGCCCAGTGGCGCGACAGCTCGAGCAGGAGCTGCACGAAAAGCACGGCATCCTGCTCGCGCCTTTCTTCGGCATCACTGACGCGTGAGAAACGGAACAGCTCCTCGAACTGGTCGACGACCAGAATCACCGGGTTCTCGGTCGCGATGCCGAGTTCGTCGAGCGCATCGCGCAAACCGAAGCTCGACCGGCGCAGCACAAAGGGGATGCGCTCGCGCAGCGCCTCGATGTCGGCGGGATCGTCGCCGCCATAGAGCGCGACGAGACCGTCGGCGAGATTGTCGATCGGCCGGTCGCCGGGGCGCATTTCGACAATGCGCCAGAGCGGTCCACCCGACGGATCGCTTTCGGTTTCGAGCAACGGCAACAGCCCGGCCCGCACCAGCGAGGATTTTCCGCTGCCCGATGAGCCGACCACCGCGACAAAGCGGCTGCGGTCGAGCAGGCGATAGAGCGAGAAGACCTGGTCGTCGCGACCGAAGAAATAGTCGTGGTCGGCGGCGGCGAAGGGCCGCAATCCGGGAAACGGCTGGCGCGCCGACAGGCCGCTCGCCGTGGGCTCGGTCATGGCGCGGCGGGGCGCGCCCTGCGGACCAGCGGGTCTAGGGCCTCGGGCGTCGGCTCCTGCAATCCGGTCAGATCGAGCGCGACGTCGATTTCGCTTTTTGGCGGCAGCTCCACCAAATAGGTCTTGCGGTCATCCTCCGGCGGGCCGGCGACGAGACCGCGGCAGAGGAAGTTGCGTTGCCGCCCCAGCGCCGCCCAATCCTTCAGCTCGTTCGCCGTCGCCTTGGCCCAGGCCTCCGAAGCGTTGGCCCAGCAGAGGACGATGGCATCGCAATTGATCATGTACTGGCGGTGTACGACCTCGCGTTCGCCGGCGTCGCCCTGGGTTGCCGGCAGCAGCGGCTCGATCTGCCGCTTCACCAGCGCCCGTGCCAACTGGAAGGCGTAACGCTCGTCACCGACCCGGTGATAAACGTAAATGCGCGCCTCCGGAGCGATCTCGGGCAGTTCCTCGCCCTCGCGCCCCACATTTGCCAGGTTCTGCAGCAGAAAGTCGACAAAACGGCCGAGCGCACTGCCGTCGACCTTGTCGTCCGGCAGCTGCCGGTCGAACCCGGTGAGCACATCGACCGGATCGCGCTCCGCCACCGGCGCGCCGCCCGCTCCACCTTCCATGACCTTCGGGGCCCAGATGATGCGCCGGAAGCCAGCGCCATCGGCGCCGACGCGGGCAGCCGCCCGCTCGAGCTGCAGCGGCACGATTTCCTTGCTGTCTTCGGGCTTGTAGCCGGGGTTCGCACCGAGCAGGTGAACCGACAGCTTGGCTCGGCCGAGCGCCTCGGCGACGAACGCGTTGGCGCCCTCCTCGATCGGTATCCCCGCGTCGAGCGGGGGTACCAGTTCGTAGCCGCGGCCCTTGAGTTCTTCGGCCACGCGGAGATAGGCCTGCCGCATATCCGCCGCCGGCTTCGCGAGGTAGACCGTGATTCCCCTGGCGGCCGGTCCGGTACGACCGGCGGGTTCGGGCGGGCGAGGAGCCGGGGCCGCCGCGGGCGGCGTCTGCGGCGCCGGCCGGGGAACGGAGAACGAGCCGGTCATGTCCCGCGCCGTGCGCCAGAGGTAGGAGCCAATCGTGTGGATCACGTTCAGACAGGTGGCGTCCTGGAATACGCCACGCGAGTAGAGCGCCTGTTCACTGCCGGGATCGCCCACGTAGAAGCGATAGCCCTCTTGGTCGCGCAACAGCGGCGGCCGCTCATCGGGGAGGATGTGATGGAGCGCCACGACAACGAGCCGCCGGCGCACGCCCTCCTCCCCCTCGGCGGCCCAGCGATTGGCGAACCACTCGAGTTCCTGCCGGCAATAGTCGCTGGAGAGCCAGTTGCGCGACAGCACCGCGATGAACAGCGAGGACGCCTCGACCGCTGCGCGAATCACCGGGTTGAACTGATGGGCTGGTTCCACCTTCTCTTTGTCGCGCCAGATCGTCGGGTAACCCGGTCCGAGCTGCTTCATCCCATAATTCAGCTGATCGCGCAGGAAGTTGACCGACCCCTTCGCGTTAGGCACGTCCGGGGGTACTTCGTCGTCGGCCCGCGCATACGAGATGAAGATTTGAATCGGATCCACGCCGGTCCCCGCGGTCGCTCTATCTCGCCCCAGTTCGACTGGATGATGCCACCAATCCAAGGGCTTATCGCAACGATATTTATGCAGCTAGCGGCTGATCGAGAAAGCCCCCCATGACGTGCCGATGTGCCACTCGCCGTCAATGCGATGCAGGTCGTCCGACACGATGCCGACATAGCGTACCGTATGCGAGACGCCGCCGCCGTTGTAATGCTTGAGAACGACGACCCGCTGCCCGGGAACCACCACGAGCGCATCGCATTCCAGCGCGGCCGTCAGCACCTCGGCCTTTGGATCGCCGAAAGTAGCGCCTTCTTCCGACGTCCCAAGGCAATGGCCGCCGCTGTCGTTCAGGCGGAAGGTGAATGCAACCGACGACCGGCTATCCGGGTAGTAGTACCAACCGCTCCAGGCGCCAACGATGGTCGCCGACCGCACCGCCGGCGCGGCAATCGCCGAGGTCGGGCCGATCGCATCGCCATAAGCGACCGGCGCCGAGCACAGCCAGCCCGCCACGGCAGCGGCGGCCAAGCTCGCGATCGATGCGCTTTGCACCGGCGGCGACTCCTCCGTTGGTTGTGGCGCAAGTGTCAGATTTCGCGACGGCGGCAACAAGCGAAATTTGACTTGGCCAATGCGCCGTCCACAAAATGCCGCGACATCGATCGAGGAGGAACGTCATGGCCGGCGCTCGCGAACTGCGTCCGCTCGGGGAGCCGATCGGCACCGAAGCCCTCGGCATCGATCTCTCGCAACCGCTCGATGCGGAAACCTTCGCCTGGATCGAGGATGCCTTCGCCCAGCACCCGGTTCTGGTGTTCCGCGAACAGAATCTCGGGCCCGCCGAGGTGGCGGCATTTGGGCGTCGCTTCGGCAAGCCCAAGATCCACTCGCTGGTCGATTACCGCCACGCCGAGTACCCGGAAGTGTCGTGGCTGACCAATGTCGACAAGGACGGCAAGATCGATTGGTTCGGGGTCAAGCGCGCCACCGACTGGCACACCGACAGCCCGTATGAGGAGGTGCCGCCGCTCCTCGCGATGCTCCACGCCAAGGA
>JASHUW010000149.1 GCA_030039815.1 Alphaproteobacteria bacterium | reverse complement strand
ATGAGCGAGTATTCCGGCGACGCATCGGCGAGCGACGCGTGGTCGACGGACACGGCGACCTGCGGCCCGAACATGTCTATTTGAAGGGCATACCGCAGATCATCGACTGCCTTGAGTTTCGAGAAGATCTACGCCGGGCCGATCCATTGAGCGAGCTCGCCTTCCTCGTCCTTGAATGCAACCGCCTTGCCCCATCACCGATCGAGCGTTTGCTGTTCCGGCGCTACCGGCAGCGCTGCCGCGACCGAGCGCCGAGGGAGCTCATCGCATTCTACACAGCATTCAACGCGCTAATTCGTGCCCGTCTCGCGGTCGAGCACATTGCGGAACCGGGTGGGCGCAGCCGCGAGCAATGGATCGAACGCGCGATCGCTTATCTCGCCGTGGCCGCCAGGGCGTCCCGGATCATACGGTCCATCACGGTGGGGCGCGGATCGAACCGCTGCCGGACGTAATCGCTAATTCGCAGCACTAGTCTTAGTGCCACTCAAAGGCCTCATATCACCCGCAGTGCTTCAATGAGTCGTGGACTTTGTGGCTTCTTTTTCGAAAGCGACGGCTAACCGCCGGTATAGATCGGCGAGATTTGGATCGGCAGTCTCGTCAGCCATCTTCCGGTATTCCTTCGCCCTCCAGCGATAGAACTCACCCGGTTGATGCGGTCTTTCATTGCTCATCGTCCGCGCGCCCCTCGGTGAGAGCCGTCATCTCGGCCTCGTGTCGGCTTGATGTTCCAGAGCCGCGCTCGCGCGATATCGCCATCGGCCCCGTCCGCGACGTATCGGGAATAGAGGGCCTTGAGGGCGATCAATAACGCTTCGCGTGCCATGCTCTGGAGGATGGAGCGCAGACGATATGCGTGCAGTGACCTAGATCAACGGGCCACGGACATCCTCTCATTCCGAGAATGCCGAGAGCGCAACGATGGTGAAGGGATCATTCAGTCGGGTTGCATTGATTTGGGGTAAGGCCAAACCCCGCAAGGGTGTTAAATTACCATTTCATGCTGGAGAAGTGGCTTACGTGGTCACAACGGCGAAACGACAGAGGATGACAGCTTTGATCGAAACCGTGCCGATCTCCGTCGATGCTCTTAGAAAGATTGCCGCCCGCCAGGGGCTTGTTCCAACTATCGGCGCGACGCTCGTCATCAAGGCTGCTGCACTGGCGATCCTCTACCTTGCATTTTTTGTCCCCTCAGGAGCGCCGCCCTCGTCCGGGCAGATAGCGACGGCGGTCATGGGTTTGTCGCCGCGATGATCGATCCAACCGTCGTCGACCTGTCGCGGCTGCAATTCGCGCTCACCGCGCTCTATCATTTCCTGTTCGTCCCGCTGACCCTTGGCCTGTCGCTACTGCTGGCGATCATGGAGTCGGTCTATGTCATGACCGGCCGCGCCATCTGGCGCGAGATGACCAAGTTCTGGGGCGTCCTCTTCGGGATCAATTTCGCGATGGGGGTGGCTACCGGAATCACCATGGAATTTCAGTTCGGTACGAACTGGGCTTATTACGCGCAATATGTCGGCGACATCTTCGGTGCACCGCTCGCCATCGAAGGGCTGATGGCATTCTTCCTCGAAGCGAGCTTTGTCGGCCTATTCTTTTTCGGCTGGGACCGGTTGTCGCGGCTCGGACATCTCAGCGTCACTTGGCTCACAGCGATCGGCGCCAACCTTTCGGCGCTGTGGATCCTCATCGCCAATGCGTGGATGCAGAATCCAGTCGGCGCCGAGTTCAACCCGGCAACGATGCGGATGGAATTGAGCTCGTTCTACGATTTACTGTTCAACCCTGTCGCGCAGGCGAAATTTGTCCATACGGTCAGCGCCGGTTACGTGACCGGCAGCATCTTCGTGCTGTCGATAAGCGCCTATTACCTGCTGCGGGGTTGGCATCTTGCGATTGCGCGCCGATCATTGACCGTGGCGGCAAGTTTCGGACTGGCCTCGGCGCTCTGCGTCGTCGTGCTCGGCGATGAGAGCGGTTATACGGCAACCATTAACCAGAAAATGAAGATCGCCGGGATCGAAGCAATGTGGGACACCGAACCGGCACCGGCGAGCCTGACCTTGATCGGTTTCCCCGATGTCTCGGCCCACGTGACCCGCGATGCGATCTCCGTTCCCTGGGTGCTCGGCCTCATCGCGACGCGCTCGATCGACACGCCGGTCGAGGGCATCGACGACCTGGTGAAAATGGGGCGGCAGCACATCGAACAAGGACTGGTGGCCTACCGCGCGCTCATGGCGCTGCGCCAAAACCCCAACGATGAAGCGGCAAAAGCCGCGCTGGCCAAAGATGCCGGCGATCTCGGCTATGCGCTGCTGCTGCGCCGCTATACCGAGAATATCCTCGATGCGACCCCGGCGCAGCTGACCGAGGCGGCGAACGATTTGATCCCGAATGTGCCGGTGCTGTTCTGGGCATTCCGCTTTATGGCCGGCCTTGGCTTTTATTTTATCCTGTTGTTCGCGGCCGCTTTCTACCTCGCCTCGGTGCGGCGGCTCGACAAGGGCTGGTTCCTGCGGATCGCGCTGTTGAGCCTGCCGCTCCCCTGGGTCGCCGCCGAGCTGGGATGGGTCGTCGCCGAATACGGCCGCCAGCCCTGGGTGGTAGACGGGGTATTGCCCACCTTTCTCGGTGCCTCTTCGGTGTCGCCCGGCACCGTGGTCGCATCGATCGCCGGCTTTGTCCTGTTCTACAGCGGGCTCGCGGTGACCGACGTGGTGCTGATGGTGCGCACAATCCGTCGCGGCCCCCCGCACCCACCCGCGGAGCGCCCGCTATGACCGCGCCGATCCCCTACGACATTCTGCGCCTCCTCTGGTGGGCACTGCTCGGCGTCTTGCTGATCGGTTTCGCGGTGCTCGACGGCTACGACCTCGGCACGGCGATGTTACTACCTTTTGCCGGCCGTACCGACGCCGAGCGCCGACAGGTGCGTGAGAGCATCGAGCCAAATTGGGAAGGCCATCAGGTCTGGTTCATCCTTGGCGGTGGCGCCTCGTTCGCCGCTTGGCCGTTGCTTTATGCCGTCAGCTTTTCGGGCTTCTACCTGGCGATGTTCCTCGTCTTGCTGTCGCTGATCATCCGACCGGTCGGCTTCACATTCCGTGACAAGCTGCCGGACTACCGCTGGCGTGGCTTCTGGGACTGGGGGTTGGCAGTTGGCGGTTTTGTCGCCGCGCTCGTCTTCGGAGTAGCGTTCGGCAATCTGCTTTTGGGTGTGCCGTTCAGCTTCGACGGCGAATTGCGCATGACCTACAGCGGTGATCTTCTGGGTCTGTTGAACCCGTTTGGCCTCGTCGCCGGCATCCTCAGCGTCTTGATGCTCGCCGCCCATGGCGGGACATGGTTGGCGCTAAAGACCGACGGTGACGTCGCACTGCGTGCGGGCTGGGCGGCGCGGGTCTGCGCCATCCTGGCGGCGATCGTCTTTTTGTTGGCCGGATATTGGATTGCGACCGGCATTGACGGCTACTCACTAGCCGTCGCCGTCGCCCATGACGGCCCGTCGAACCCACTCGCAAAAAGCGTGACGCGCGCCGCCGGGGCTTGGCTCGCCAATTACCAAATCCATCCGCCGCTCATCGCGGCGCCAGCGATGGGCATCGTCGGCGCTCTACTCGTTGCCTTGATCCCGGCGCGAAGCGCCCGCAAATTCGCGTTTTTTATGAGTGCTGCGGCCGTGGCCGGCATCATTGCAACCGCGGGGATATCGCTCTTTCCGTTCCTTCTGCCGTCGTCGAGCCATCCGGAGATGAGCCTAACGGTGTGGGACGCATCATCGAGCCAGACGACGCTGTTCATCATGTTACTGGCGACGG
>JASHUW010000148.1 GCA_030039815.1 Alphaproteobacteria bacterium | reverse complement strand
CCGGCATCGCGCCGACCGGCCGCCCGGTCGAGGTCGCGCTCGTCGTCATCGTCCGCTTCCGCGACGGCAAGCTCGCGCACGAGCACATCTATTGGGACCAGGCCTCGGTGCTGGCGCAACTCGGCCTCATCGACCCCGCGCGGCTCCCGGTCGCCGGAGCCGATAGCGCCAGGAAGGTGCTCGACCCGGCTCTCCCCGCCAACGCGCTCATCGAGCGCGCGCAACGGTAGTCCGCGGCTGGCGGCTCAGAATTTGATCCTGAGGCCGGCCTGTACCGTCTGGTCCGTCGTGTTCGCGGTGGGGACGATCGCGTCGTAGGTGGCGTAGAAGGCGAGGTTGGGCGCGTAATTGACGGTGAGGCCAGCGCCGGCGGTGAAGATGTCTTTTGACGGCTGGACGCCGCTAACCGGGAACGTTACGCCGGTCACCGTGGCGACGGTGAGCGTGCGCGCCCCCGACAGCACCTCGCGGTCATAGCCGAGCCGCACTTCCGGGGTGATAAACATGCCGCCGTCGGTGACGAATTTCTCCGCCGCCGAGACTGCCACAAACGGCTGCAGGCTGTCGGTGCTCCTGCCGGCCGAGGCCAGGTCGAACCCGGCCGCGCCGGTCTCGCTGAAGGTGCCCTCGTCGAGATGGAGGTATTGCAGCCCGGTCTTTGGGGTGAGGGTGGCGACGCCCTGGCCGAACCCTGGCACCTGCAGCGGCAGGCTCCATTGCCCGGCCGCCGTGGCTTCGTTGCCGCTGTGGCTCTCGTTGGCGGTGCCGACCCCGGCGAAGGGCCGGTTGGTTTCGATCCGGTCGTTGGCGTAGCCGGCGGTGCCGGTGAGAAGGCTCGGCCCGATGAGCGCCCCGCCATAGACCGCGACGCGCGCGGTGCCGGCGCTGCCCGACGAGCCGGTGTTGCGCTCGTCGACATTGCTGTGCAGATAGCCGCCGGCGACGCCGAGATAGATGTTGGGCGCGACCGGCCGGTCATACCCGGCAAGGAACCCGCCGGCCGAGCCGTTGAACCCGGGGATGGCGCCGTTGCTGCTCACCGAGGCGAAGTCGCCGAGCCCGCGGAACCATGCGCCTTGCGTTGCCAGCGTCTGCGGCAGCGCCGCGGCGACATCGCCCAGCATCGCGCCGTTGCCGGCCTGCGCCAGCTGCGGCCCGGCGATGCCCGCCCCGACCCCGGCCAGCGCCAGGTCGCCGTCGGTGACCCCGGCGGCGCGGTTGCCGACCCGGTCGAGGATGATCGCGTTCGCCCGCTGGCCGTTCAGCACCAGCATGCTGGTCAGATCGGTGTAGATCGTGTCGTTGGTCGGCGCGATCGTCACCGTCGGCGTCGATGAGTTGGTCAACACCAATTGCCCGGTGGTCGGGTTGAACGCGAGCATCTCGCCAATACCGGTGGTCGGCGCCGTGCCGGTGACCGTCGTGAACATGCCGCTGACGCTCGACGCGGTGAGGAACGTGTATTTCGTATTCGCCGTGTAGACTCCGGGGTCGAACATCAGCTTCAGGGTGCCGGCAAGGCTCGCCGCGCCGCCGACCGCGAGCTGCGACGAGGTCGTCGGGCTCACCTCGATCGCCAGCGTGCCGTTCGCGGCCTGTGTGTAATTGCCATTGACCGTCAGCGTGCCGATCGACCCGCCCGGCTGCACGACGGGCAGCGCGGTGCCGCCGATGGTCAAATTCCCCAGGATCCGGCCAAGACCGGTCAGCGTGCCGCCGGTGACATTGACGTTGCCGCCAAAAATCGCATTCGGCACTATGTCGTTGCCGATCGCCACCTGACCGTTCGTGATCAGCAACGTGCCGGTAAAGCCGGAGCTGTTGCCGCCCAACAACACCGCGTCGGTGCCGTTGTAAACCAGACCGCCATTGCCGGTAAACGAGCCCAGAAAAGGATCCGGTTGACCAGGGAATACAGGAGTGGAGCCGCCAAAGACCAGTGTCTTGCCGCCGACATTGACCATTGCGGTGGTGGTGGTGGTCGCAAGGGTTTGGATCGCCGCGCCGGTGTTGACGCCGGAAATGTCGAATGTCGCGCCTGCTCCCAACGTCACGCCACTGCTCGACGCGATCGACCCATTTCCGGTCAGCGCCAGCGTGGTGCCGCCGTTGATGCCGGTTTGCCCGGTATAGGTGTTGTTGCCCGAAAGGGTCAGCGTGCCCGTGCCGGAGAGCGTCAGGCCGCCGCTACCGGGATTGGTGCCGCCGTCGCCGGAAATCACGCCGCTAAAGTTCCCGTTGCCGGTGACGGTGAGCTGGCCGCTTTGGTGGGTCGCCGAATTGGTGCTGCCGAGCGTCACCGCGCCGGCGCCGGCCAGCCCGGCGATGCTCTGATTGAACCCGTTGAGGTCGAGCGTCCCAGCCGAGCTGAGCGTCACCGCCGAATTCGGCGAAAACGTATTGGTGGCGCCGGCCTGCAGCGTGCCGCCGGGAACGGCCGCTAGCGTAGACAGGTTCACGCCAATGATGGTCTGCAAACTATAGGTATTGGCGCCGGTCAGGGTCAGCGTGCCGGCACCGTTTTTGACCAGGCCGCCGCTGCCGGAAATCACCCCGCCAAAGGTCGTTGACGACGCCTGGTTGTCGATGAGATTGGCGCCGCCCGTCGTCACCGAAGACCCCGCGGAGCCGCTCAACCCGGCGATGGTCTGACTGAACCCGTGGAGGTCGAGCGTCGCGCCCGAGCCGACCGACACCGGCGAATTCGGCGAAAACGCATTGGTGGCGCCGGCCTGCAGCGTACCGGCATTGACCATGATCGCGCCGCTAAAGGTGTTGGCGCCCGACAGGGTCTGCGTGCCAGCGCCGGTTTTCGTCAGCCCGCCGCTGCCCGAAATCACGCCGGCGAATGTATCGGTTGAGGACGCGGACGCGACGTTGACGGTCAGTGTGCCGCCGCCCAGCGTCACCGCCGCCCCTGGGTTGCTGGCCAACCCGCCCACGGTGTTGTTGAACCCGTTGAGGTTGAGCGTCCCGAGCGAACTGAGTACCACCACTGAGTTCGGCGAAAACGCATTGGCCGCGCCGGCCTGCAGCGCGCCGGTAACGGTCGTCAGCGTGGACAGGTTCAAGCCGATATTGGTCGGCCCGCTATAGGTGTTGGCGCCGGTCAGGGTCAGCGTGCCGGCGCCGTTTATGGTCAGGCCACCGGTCCCGGAAATCACCCCGGCAAAACTCGCCGATGACGTCTGGTTGTCGGTGAGCGTGCCGCTGCCCAGTGTCACCGACCCGCCGGTGCCGCTGAGCCCGGCGATGGTCTGGTTGAAATTGTTGAGGTCGAGCGTCGCGCCCGGCGCCATAAACACCGGCGAATTGGGCGAAAACGAATTGGCGGCGCCGGCCTGCAGCACGCCGCCATCGATCAGCGTCGGCCCGCTGAAGGTCGCCTGGAACGCCCCGCCGGAATTGGTGATCGTAAAGGTGCCGGTGCCGACCTTGTCGATCCCGCCAGTGCCGGTGATGCCGCCGGTAAAGGTGGTGTTGGTGTTGTCGCCGCCCAGGGTCAGCATCGCGCTGCCGAGCGTCACCACGCCGCTGCCCGAGAGGCTGGCGATTGTCTGGTTGAAATTGTTGAGGTCGAGGATGTTGTTCGCGCCGCCAAACATCACCACCGCCGAATTCGGCGAGAACGCATTGGTCGCGCCCGCCTGCAGCGTCGCGGCGAACGGCATGCCGCTGGCCGGCGTGCCGACGATCACGCCGCCAAAGATGTCGGTGGGGCCGGTATAATTGTTGTTGGTCCCGGTCAGCGTCAGCATCCCGCCGCCGCCAAACAGGGCGAACTCGCCGCCGCTGCCGGTGATCTGGCCGCTGAATGTCGTGTGCACCTGGTCGTTGCCGGTGAGATCGAGCCCGTTACCGCTGCCGCCGGTCAGCGTGATGGTGCCCGCTCCCGACAGCGAGGCGAAGGTCGCGCCCTGGGCGATGCCCGAAACCGGCGTCGTCGCGGCGGTGAACGTGGTCCCGGTCGACATCTGGAGCTGCGACTGGAAGGCGGCAAAGCCCTGCGCGCCGCTGACCGAGAGGGTTCCGCTCGTCAACGACGTTGCGCCGCTATAGGTGTTGGCCGGCAGCGAGTTGAGCGACGAATTGCCGGTGGTAAAGGACGCGCCAAACGCCCCGGCGATGCTGACGCTGCCCGCGCTGAGGTCGATCGTCACCCCGTTGACCGGCGGCAGATTGCTGCCGAGGGTGATCGTGCCGCTGAGGCCCGAGGTCACGTTGATCGTGTCGCCGGGATTGGCGTTCATGATCGCCTGGCGCAGCGAGCCGGCGCCGGTATCGTTCGTGTTGGTGACGGTAATGATGGCCGCGCCCGCCGGCTGGCTCGCCGCCAGCACGATTCCGGTCAGCGCGGTCGACAACAGCAAGCGGCGGCGCAGCGCCGATGACGGGCCCTGACGCAGCTTCTTCTGAGCCGGCATGCCATCCCCTCAATGCCCGAAACCGGACGTAAGCCTTCGTAAACCAAGGCATAAACCTTTTGGTGAAAAGACGCTAGCTGGATGCGCTTCAGGTTGGGCACGCCAAGGCGAAAAATCGTCGCATTGTTCCTCTTGCGTTCTCAGAACGAAATGCGTACATTGGTGGCCTGATCGCATTTGCGCCGCCGCTGCGGCCGTGGGATAACGGAGGGGAGAGATGAACCAACCGGTCTTGCGTCTCTTGGACAAGGACACGATGGACAAGCAGCGGGCATTGGACGCGGCGCTCGGCCAGATCGAGCGCGCCTTCGGCAAGGGCTCGATCATGAAATTGGGCTCGCGCGAGGCGGCGATGGAGGTCGATGTCGTCTCCACCGGATCGCTCGGCCTCGATATCGCGCTCGGCATCGGCGGCTTGCCGCGCGGCCGCGTCATCGAGATTTACGGGCCGGAAAGCTCGGGCAAGACCACCTTGGCGCTGCATGTCATCGCCGAGGCGCAAAAGGGCGGCGGCACCTGCGCCTTTGTCGATGCCGAGCACGCGCTCGACCCCTCCTATGCCAAGAAGCTCGGGGTCGATATCGACAACCTGTTGATTTCCCAGCCCGACGCCGGCGAGCAGGCGCTCGAAATCGCCGATACCTTGGTGCGCTCCGGGGCGATCGACGTGCTGGTGGTCGATTCGGTTGCGGCGCTGGTGCCGCGCGCCGAATTGGAAGGCGAGATGGGCGACAGCCATGTCGGCCTCCACGCCCGCCTGATGAGCCAGGCGCTGCGCAAGCTCACCGGCTCGATCTCGCGCTCGCGCTGCATGGTCATCTTCATCAACCAGATCCGCCTCAAGATCGGCGTCATGTTCGGCAACCCCGAAACCACGACCGGCGGCAATGCGCTCAAATTCTACGCCTCGGTGCGCCTCGACATTCGCCGCATCGGCGCGATCAAGGAGCGCGACCAGGTGATCGGCAACCAGACGCGGGTCAAGGTCGTCAAGAACAAGATGGCGCCGCCGTTCAAGGTCGTCGATTTCGACATCATGTACGGCGAGGGCGTCTCCAAGACCGGCGAGCTCATTGATCTCGGCGTCCAGGCCGGGGTGGTCGAGAAATCGGGCTCGTGGTTCTCCTATGAGGGCCAGCGCATCGGCCAGGGCCGCGAGAACGCCAAGCAATACCTCAAGGAGCATGACGACGTTGCCGACCAGATCGAGCACGAAATCCGCTCCAATGCCGGCCTCGTCGCCGACGCCATGATGGCCGCGCCAGGCGATGTCGCGGTGGGCGAGGAGTAGGGTACGGTCGATCTCCCTCGCCCCGTTTACGGGGAGAGGGCAGGGGTGAGGGCAGCCGTTTGCTCTACCTCCTGTTACCGCCCGCGATAACAGGAGGGTATCAGGAGGCCGGCCTCCTGATAAATCGACGAGAAGCCGCGACCGGCCTGGTTAACCCGATCTTCGCCTTGTTGACCCGGTCTTAACCAAGCCGCGCAATGCTCCTCGGATGAGCGAGGAGCTGGCCAATCGAGGGGCGATCGCGGCGCCGAAGGCAGCTGCGTGGCAGCGGCTGCTGCCTTCCTGGCCATGGATCATCGGGCTTGCGGCGATGCTGCGCGCACTCGTCTCGCCGCTGGCATTGCTGCATGACCCCGACACCTATATGCACATCGCCGCCGGCCGATGGATGCTGGCGCATCACGCGCTGCCGATCGCCGATTCATTCTCCTGGTCGATGCCAGGCGCCGCCTGGCATCCGGGCGAATGGCTCGGCGAAATCATTCTCGCCGCGCTCTATGATATCGGCGGTTGGGGCGGCGTGGTGGTGCTTACCGCCGCCTGCTTCGGGCTGGCGATCGGTCTCCTGACCTGGTTCCTCGCGCGCCGGTTGGAGCCGTTGCCCGCGGTCATCGCCGCGCTCGCCGGCGCGGTGCTGGTGCTGCCGCACCTCCTGGCCCGCTCGCATGTGCTGGCGCTGCCGCTGATGGTGCTGTGGTGCGGCGCGGTGATTGCCGCCCGCGACGACGAGCGCCCGCCGCCCTCGTGGCTGCTGCTGGTGATGGCGCTGTGGGCCAATCTCCATGCCAGCTTCCTCTTCGGCATCGCGCTCGTCGGCTATCTCGGCGGCGAGGCGGCGCTCTATCCAGGGAGCGGCGCGACGCGGGCGCGCGAGATCCGCCGCTGGGGCCTTTTCGTCGCCGCTTCCATCGCGGTCTCGCTTGCCAATCCCAATGGCCTCGCCGCGCTGATCCAGCCGTTCCGGCTGATGGCGATGCCGGCGCTGCAATCCGGCTTTGGCGAGTGGCAGCCCGCCAATTTCGCCCAATTCCCGGCGCTCGGCATCTGGCTGGTAGGCGCCTCCGCGCTCGTCGCGTTCGGCCGGCGGAGGCTGCGCTGGACGCGGATCGCGCTGCTCGTCGGGCTCGCCTACATGGCCTGCGCCCATGTCCGCCACGCCGACCTTCTGGGCCTCGCCGGTCCGTTGGTCGTGGCGTCCGGTATTGGCCCGCGTCTCGCCGAGTTGCTCCGCCCGGCCGCGGTCTCGCCGCTGCTGCGTTGCGCTGCCCGTCTGGCCCAGCCGGCGCCGCTTCCCGGCCGGCTTCTGGCGCTGGCGCTGGGTGTCGTTGTAAGCCTCCCGATACTCGTCCGGCCGCCTGACCGTTCCGGCGACGCGGTCACGCCGCAGGCTGCGCTCGCCGTCGCGCGACGCATGAAACTCGTCGGCCCGGTATTCAACAGCGAGGCGTTTGGCGGCTATCTGATCTTTTCCGGCGTGCCGGTCTTCATCGATGGACGGATCGAGCTTTACGGCAACGATTTCCTTGCCGCCTATCTCGCCGCTGAGCGCGGCGATGCAACGGTGCTCGGCCATCTCGTCGACCGCTATCGCCCGACATGGGCCCTGCTGCAGGCGCAATCCCCGCTGGTCGCGGCGTTCGATCGCTTGCCCAACTGGCATCGCGTCTACGCCGATGATCAGGCGGTCATCGATGTCCGGAACTGAGGGAAGATCCGCGCCCACTTGATAAATGCAGTGGAACACCCGTAATTGGGCATATGCAGACTGCCAACGACATTCGCGCCGCCTTTCTCGATTACTTCGCAGCAAACGGCCACGAAATTGTGCCGTCGAGCCCGCTCGTGCCGCGCAACGACCCGACGCTGCTCTTCACCAATGCCGGGATGGTGCAGTTCAAGAATGTCTTCACCGGCGTTGAGAAGCGGCCCTATCGGCGCGCTACCACCTCGCAGAAATGCGTGCGCGCCGGCGGCAAGCACAACGACCTCGAAAACGTCGGGTACACCGCGCGGCATCACACGTTTTTCGAGATGCTCGGCAATTTCTCGTTTGGCGATTACTTCAAGGACCGGGCGATCGAGCTGGCCTGGAACCTCATCACCAAGGAATACGGGCTGCCGAAGGAACGGCTCCTCGTCACCGTCTATGCCGAGGATGACGACGCGGCGCGGCTCTGGGCGAAGATCGCCGGCCTGCCGGAAGCCAAGATCATCCGCATCCCGACCTCGGACAATTTCTGGGCGATGGGCGACACCGGTCCGTGCGGGCCGTGCTCGGAAATCTTCTACGACCACGGTTCGGAAATCCCCGGCGGTCCGCCCGGCAGCCCCGACCAGGACGGCGATCGCTTTATCGAGATCTGGAACCTCGTCTTCATGCAGTTCGAGCAGACGGCGACCGAGCGGCATCCGCTGCCGCGGCCTTCGATCGACACCGGCATGGGCCTGGAGCGCATCGCCGCGGTGCTGCAGGGCAAGCACGACAATTACGACATCGACCTGTTTCGCGCGCTGATCCAGGCCTCGGCCGACGCATCGGGCGTCGCTGCCGACGGGCTGCATGCGGTGTCGCACCGGGTCATCGCCGACCATCTGCGCGCCTCGGCCTTTCTCATCGCCGACGGCGTGCTGCCGTCGAAAGAGGGGCGCGGCTATGTGCTACGCCGGATCATGCGGCGGGCGATGCGCCACGCCCACATCATCGGCGCGAGGGAACCGCTGATGTGGCGGCTGGTGCCGGCGCTGACGACGCAGATGGGCGCCGCCTTCCCGGAGTTGATCCGGGCCCAGGCGCTGATCTCCGAGACGCTGCGTTTCGAGGAAACCAACTTCAAGCAGACCTTGGAGCGTGGGCTGCGGCTGCTCGACGAGGAAGAGGGACGGCTTGCCGCCGGGCAGGACTTTCCGGGCGAGGTCGCCTTCCGGCTGTATGATACCTACGGTTTTCCGCTCGACCTGACCGAGGACGTGCTGCGCGGCCGCGGGCGAAAGGTGGCGGTCTCCGGGTTCGACGCGGCGATGGAGCGGCAACGCGAAGAGGCGCGCAGAAGCTGGGTCGGTTCGGGCGAGGCGGCGACCGGCGCACAATGGTTCGCGCTGCGCGAAGAGCTGGGCGCGACGGAGTTTCTCGGTTACGAGACCGAGAACGCGGAGGGCGTCGTGCTCGCGATCTTCAAAGGTGCGGGGCGTGTTTCCGCGGCCGAGGCCGGCGATGAGGTCATGGTCGTCGTCAACCAGACCCCGTTCTACGGCGAGTCGGGCGGGCAGGTTGGCGACACCGGAGTCATTTTCTCCGCTGCGGGCAGCGAACTCGCGGTGCGCGACACAACGCGCGAGGCCGGCGACCTCTTCGTCCACCACGGCACGATCGCGCGTGGCACCTTGAAGGTCGGCAATGCGGTCGAACTGCGGGTTGATCACGAGCGGCGACGGCTGCTGCGGGCCAACCACTCGGTGACGCATCTGCTGCATCAGGCGCTGCGTCACCGGCTCGGCGAGCACGTCACGCAGAAGGGCTCATTGGTAGCGCCGGACCGGCTGCGCTTCGACTTCAGCCATCCGCGCCCGGTCAGCCATGAGGACCTCGCCGCGATCGAGGCGGAGGTCAACGACCGAATCCGCGACAACAGCGAGGTGACGACGCGCTTGTTAAGCCCCGACCAGGCGATCGAGGAGGGAGCGATGGCGCTCTTCGGCGAGAAATACGGCGATGAGGTGCGCGTCGTCGCGATGGGCGCGGGTGACGCGGAGGTGCGGCCTTATGCGGTCGAGCTGTGTGGCGGCACGCATGTCCGGCGCACCGGCGATATCGGTCTGTTCAAGACCGTCGGTGAGAGCTCGGTGGC
>JASHUW010000147.1 GCA_030039815.1 Alphaproteobacteria bacterium | reverse complement strand
ATCAGGTGCGCATCCAGCGCGTCGGGCGCGACATGCCGGGGAGCAACTGGCACACCTATGTCTATGATCCGGACGGCCACACCAACGAGCTTTATTACGGCATCGAGCAGATCGGCTGGAATCAGCTGTCAAAGCCGCGCGCGATGTATTACCGCGGTTTCCAGGAAAAGCCGAAGCTGCCGCAAATGTCGGAAGCGGCCGAGCTGAAGGAGGCGGCTGCCAAGGGCATCGACGTGCTCGCCGGCCACAAGCCCAACGGCAACCTGCCGGAGACCTACGATGTCGAGGGCGTGCTGCTGGCACGACCGTTCAAGATCACCAAGATCGGCCCGGTAAGCCTCTTCGTCGACGATGTCGACGCGGCCGAGCGCTTTTATGTCGAGCGGCTCGGTTTCCGGCGCAGCGAGGAGGCGACCTATCGCGGCGCGCGCTGCGTCTTCCTGCGCTGCGGCGCCGAGCACCACACGCTCGGCCTGTTCCCCAAGGAGCTGCGCAAGACGCTGGGCCTCAGCGAGCGCAGCTCCTGCATGTCGTTCGCTATCGAGCTCGGCAGCTACGCACAATTGCGCGAGGCGGTCGCGTTCTTGAAGTCGCGCGGGGTCGAGATCATCGACGCGATCCCGCCCGAGCTTTACCCCGGTATCGACTATTCCGCCTTCGCGCTCGACCCGGACGGACACTGCATCCAGCTTTATTATTACATGGAGCAGATCGGCTGGGACGGCCGCGTTCGCCCGGCTTCGGCGCGGCGCCAGATCACGACGCCGTGGCCGGAGGCGCTCGAGCCGCTCGCCGACACCTACCAGGACCAGGTGTTCCAAGGGCCGCTGGGGTAACGCGTCCGCTTACCGGCATCTCTTGACGGCGGGGGAAACGGAGTCGATGCGGTATCGCGTTATCTCGGCTTACCTGTTTCTTGTCCTGGGGGTGCTTTGCTGGACATCTCCGGTTCGGGCCGATGCCGCGTCGGACAGCGACCTCATCGTTCAAATCCACCGGATCGCGAGGAGCGCCGACAAGGCGGCGTCTCAGGCGCGCGCGCTGGGCTGGGTGGCGGTGGCGCTCGGCATCGTGAACGCCGCGATCCTCGCTGTCGTGGCGGCGAAGCTATTGGGTCACGACCTGCCCTCCATAGACGTCATCGACCCGCGGATCGGCATGATCCGTCGGCGACAGCGAGACATCGCGCGCGACCTGACCACCCTTAACGACCGCTTGGAAATGTATCTCAAAACGACGGAAGACGGGCGCAAAGGGCTTACCGACGCGCTGCAGGCGATAAGCGAGCGCACGCGCGCCTCATCGGCCGAGATCGACCAGGTTCTGCCCCCGGAACCGCCGCCGACGGCGGGCTGACGAGCTAGGGCACGCCGCGCGATCTCACCATTTGTTGCGTAGTTCCCGCAGCTTGAGGAAGACCGTCTTCTGGTCCGGTTGATCGGGCAGATCGGGGAAGACCTCGCGCAAGCGCTTGATGACGCTGGGGCTGGTCAGCCGGAAGAAGGTGTTGATCTCCATCTCGAGGCCGAGCGTCGTCACCAGCGGGTGGTTGGTGTCCTGCTTTTCCATCGTCGGCAGCATCGCCTGCGCCTTCTTATTGTCGGGCTCGCGGTCGAGCGTGAAGCGCAGATTGTTCACGATGTAATCGTGGCCGGGGTAGATCAGCGTGTTGACCGGCAGCTTCGACAGCTGCGAGGCGAACGTGCCGTAAAGCTCGTTCGGGTGGCCGCCATTGTGGCAGTTGCCGGCGCCGGCGTTGAAGAGCGTGTCGCCGCAGAAGAGCGCCGGCCCTGTGTCGGTATGCGCCAGGATGCAGATATGCGACATGGTGTGGCCCGGCGTGTCGAGGCATTGCAGCTCGACCGTGCGGCCGATTTTGATCGTGTCGCCGGCGTGCAAGCCGCGCGTCATTTCGGGGATCTGCTCCTTGGCGTTGGCATGCGCCAGCACCGGCGCGCCGGTCGCCGCCATGACCGCCTGATTGCCGCCGGTATGGTCGCGATGGTGGTGGGTGTTGAGGATCTGGGTGATCGTCCAGCCCCTGGCCTTGGCGCGCGCCAGACATTTTTCGTGATCGAGCGGGTCGACCGCCAGCGCCTCGCCGGTCTCGGCGCAGGCGATCAGATAGTTGAAGTTGCGTCCGGCATTGCCGGTCCAAATCTGCTCGACGATCATCGCGAACCTCATCTCTGCGGATGGGCGGATTGTAGAGCGGCCTCGCCGCCATCGCCATCCTTAGCCGCGTGTCGCCCTTGACGCGAAGGGCGTGCGCGCCTCTACTCCCGCCGTCGGCGGCCCGGGGAGGAAAAGGAGCGATGCGGAAAATCTCGGTTCTTTCCTTCGCCGCGGCCCTGCTGATCGCCGCGCCGGCGGGCGCGCAATATTACGGACCGGGTTACGGCCCACCACCGGGCTATGGCGGCCCGCCGCCGGGCTATTACGGCGGCCCGCCGCCTTGCCCGCCCAATGGTGGCGCGCTGCGCGGCGCGGCCGCGGGCGCCGCCGCC
>JASHUW010000146.1 GCA_030039815.1 Alphaproteobacteria bacterium | reverse complement strand
GTGTGCTGATCCATGACGGCGCGCGGCCGCTGCCCGACGCGACGATGATCGACCGGGTGATCGACGCGCTCGACCGCGCGCCGGCGGCGATCCCCGGGCTGCCGCTCGGCGATACGATAAAACGCGTCGCGGAGGGCGTCATCACCGACACGGTCGACCGCAGCGGGCTGTGGCGGGTGCAGACGCCACAAGGGTTTCATTTCGATGCGATCCTCACGGCGCATCGCGCCGCTTCGGGCCAGACCCTGACCGACGATGCCGCAGTCGCCGAGACGGCCGGGATCGCGCCGATCGTCGTCATGGGAAGCGAGACGAATGTGAAGGTCACGACCGGCGACGACCTCGCCGCCGCCGAGCGGCTGATCGCCGCCCGGCAAGCCGATATCCGCGTCGGCCAGGGATTTGACGTGCACCCGTTCGGTCCCGGCGACAGCCTGATGGTCTGCGGCGTCAGGATCGCGCACAGCGCCGGGGTGGTCGGCCATTCCGACGCCGATGTCGGGCTGCATGCGCTGACCGACGCGGTGCTCGGCGCGATCGGCGCCGGCGATATCGGCGTGCATTTCCCGCCAAGCGACCCGCAATGGAAAGGCGCGAGTTCCGACCGGTTTCTGGCGCATGCGGTGGGGTTGGTGCACGCGAGGCACGGCGCTATCGCCCAGCTCGATGTGACGATCATCTGCGAGCGCCCGCGCATCGGCCCGCATCGCGCGGCGATGATCGAGCGCGTCGCGGCGATCGCCGGGATCGCCCCCGACCGGGTCAGCGTCAAGGCGACGACGACCGAAAAGCTCGGCTTCACCGGCCGCGGCGAAGGCATCGCCGCGCAGGCGGTCGCGACCGTGCGATTGCCGCTGTGATCTTGCCTTCGGTTTTTCTCGTAGCCCCTCCCCCGGACTCGATCCGGGGGTCCGCGTCTTCTCTTGTGGACATTGGCCAAGAAGACGTGGATGGCCGGGTCAAGCCCGGCCAAGGCGAATTTATCGATGCTCGGTGAAAAATCGGCCCGGCCTTCCGCTATCGCATCCGGCGACGCTGATCGCGACCGGTTTGGGCATCGGCCTGCTGCCGAAGGCGCCCGGCACATGGGCGTCGCTCGCGGCCCTGCCCGTGGGCTGGCTCATCCAAACCGAGTTCGGCGCAGCGGGACTATTGATCGCCGCCGCTGTCACTTTTGCCGCCGGCTGGTGGGCGGCGGCGTGGATCGCCGAAGCGAGCGGAATTTTCGATCCCGGCTTTGTCGTCATCGACGAGATCGCCGGGCAGCTGCTGATTCTCGCCGGCGCGCCGCTCGACTGGCGCTTCTATCTGGCGGCGTTCCTGCTGTTCCGGCTGTTTGATATCTGGAAGCCATTTCCGATCAACTGGCTCGACCGCACCGTCAAAGGCGGGTTCGGCATCATGCTCGACGATGTCGCGGCGGCGCTCTACGCTCTGATCCTGATCGCGGTCGGCAGAGGAGTGGCGGGTGTTTGACGCCGAGACGCTGGCATTGGCGAGCGATGTGCTGGCGGCGTGCCGCGCCAAGGGCTGGCGCGTCGCAACCGCGGAAAGCTGCACCGGCGGTCTTGTCGCCGCGGCGCTGACGGCGATCGCCGATGCGTCGGATGTGGTCGAGCGCGGTTTCGTCACTTATTCGAACAAGGCCAAGATGGAGCTGCTCGGCGTGCCCGCCGAGACGCTCGCCGCATTCGGCGCCGTGAGCGCCGACACGGTGCGGCTGATGGCGATGGGCGCGGTCAGCCGCGCCGGCGTCGACCTTGCCGTATCGGTCACCGGCATCGCCGGGCCGGGTGGCGCCACCGCCGAAAAGCCGGTTGGGCTCGTCTATCTCGGCGTCGCCACCAAAAACGGCACGCGCAGCGAACGGCACGTGTTTCCCGGCGACCGCACCGCCATCCGGCGGGCCGCGATGATCCGCGCGCTGGAGATGCTGAAAGCGGAAGCTTCCTAGGCCGGTGCCCCTGCTCCGTCGGGCGCGGGGTTGCCGTAAAGCTGGCGAGCGCGGCTCTCGAAGGCGGCGACCATGCGCTTCACCGCCTCGCTGAACAGCACCTCGATCATCTTCTGGAGGAGCCGCGACTTGAACTCGAAATCGACAAAAAAATCGACGCGGCAGCCGCCCGGTGCGCGCTCAAAGCTCCAGTGATTGTTGAGATAGCGGAACGGCCCCTCGGCGTAGGTCACATCGATGCGGCCCGGCGGGTCGAGCTTGACGTTCGAGGTGAAGCGCTCGCGAAACATCTTGAAACCGATGACCAGATCGGCGCTGACGAAATCGGCGCGGCGCTCGCGGATGCGCGCGGCGACGCACCACGGCAGAAACTCGGGATAGCGCTCGATATCGGCGACGAGCGCGTACATCTGCTCCGGGGTATAGGGCAGCAATCGCTGTTCGGCGTGGGTCGGCATGTCTATTTCTTTTCGTCGCCCCCGCGCAGGCGGGGGCCCAGGGCAACCGCTTTATCGTCTGCCCGTGGGTTTCCGCTTTCGCGAGAATGACGCAACATGATGGAAGCTCCAAAGATCACGGGGCGGCAGCCCCTAATCGAGCCGCTTTCAATCGCGCGAAATCGTCGCCGGCGTGGTAGGACGAACGGGTCAAGGGCGAGGCCGACACCATGAGGAACCCTTTGCCGAGCGCCTGTTTCCGGTAGGTCTCGAATTCGTCCGGCGTCACGAAGCGGTCGACCGCATGGTGCTTCGGCGTCGGCTGCAGGTATTGCCCGATGGTGAGGAAATCGACCTGGGCGGCGCGCAGATCGTCCATCACCTGCAGCACCTCGCCCTTGTCCTCGCCGAGGCCGACCATGATCCCCGACTTGGTGAACATCGCCGGGTCGATGCGCTTCACCTCGTCCAAGAGGCGCAGCGAGGCGAAATAGCGCGCGCCAGGACGCACTTCGGCATAGAGGCGCGGCACGGTTTCGAGATTGTGGTTGAGCACATCGGGGCGCGCGGCGATCACGGTCTCGATCGCGCCGTCCTTGCGCAGGAAATCGGGCACCAGCACTTCGATCGTGGTCTGCGGCGCGGCGGCGCGGATCGCCGCGATCGTGCGGGCAAAATGCCCGGCGCCGCCATCGTCGAGGTCGTCGCGATCGACGGAGGTCACGACGATATGCTTCAAGCCGAGCTTGCCGACCGCCGCGCCGACACGCTCGGGCTCATGCGGGTCGACGAGGTCAGGGCGCCCGGTCGCGACATTGCAAAAGGTGCAGGCCCGCGTGCAGGTCGCGCCCAAGATCATCACCGTCGCGTGGCGATCCTTCCAGCATTCGCCGATATTGGGGCAGGCCGCCTCCTCGCAGACCGTGTGCAGCGCGTGCTCGCGAATGAGCTTGCGGGTCGCGTGGTATTCCGGCGAAACCGGCGCCTTGACCCGAATCCATGGCGGCTTGCGCGGGCTCGGATTATCGGGCAGCGCGGCCTTTTCGGGATGACGGAGGGCGGCAGAGGTAGCGGTTTCCATTGGCGGCGGTCGTTTCGTCCTGGCTTCTGCTCCTCACCCGGCCGCCGCTTCGCGGCGTCCACCCTCTCCCCGCTCGCGGGGAGAGAGATCAACGTTAAATGTGGAGCGCACGCCCGTAGGCATCAAGCACGGCCTCGTGCATCGCTTCCGAGATGGCGGGGTGCGGGAAGATCGTGCGCATCAGCTCGGCCTGGGTCGTCTCCAGGGTCTTGGCGATCGCATAGCCCTGGATCAGCTCGGTGACCTCGGCGCCGCACATATGCGCGCCCAACAGC
>JASHUW010000145.1 GCA_030039815.1 Alphaproteobacteria bacterium | reverse complement strand
CGCCGCGACGGCACGCGCGATGGCGGAAAGCCCGTGGCGCGTGGCGCTGATGGCCTCATCGAGCTGGTCGCATTCGTTCCTCACCGAGAAGCACTGGCAGCTCTGGCCCGACGTGGCGGCCGACCGCGCGCTGTTCGACGCGCTCGAGGCGGGCGATTACGCCAGATGGCACGCTTACAAGACCGACCAGATCGAGGAATCGGGCCAGCACGAGGTGCTCAACTGGTTCTGCCTCTTGGGGGCGATGGAGGCGCTCGGCCGCAAGCCCGACAAGGCGGTGTTCCTCGAATGCTGGGCCTTTGTGTCACCGGTGGTGTTCGCGCATTACCACGCGTGAGGCTGGATCGGTTTGGTGCGCCCTTCGAGGCTCCCACCGGGTCGCGACCCGGTGGGAGCACCTCAGGATGAGGTGCTTTCTTGATGCCGTCACCAACCTTCCTTCATCCTGAGGCGCGGAGTCGAAGCGGAGCCTCGAAGGACGCATATCAGCAATTGCAGCTAGGGAGGAAACCATGGCCGGTATCGACGACCTCCTCGAATCCGGTGAAGCGCGGCGCCTCGCGACCGGTTTCACCTTCACCGAGGGTCCGGTGTGGCACCCGGACGGGTTCTGGTACTTCGTCGATGTGCGCGAGTCGAAGTTCTACCGCATCAAGGAGGGCGGCCCCGCCGAGATGCTGCGCGAGAATACCGGCGAAGGCAACGGCACCACCTTCGATCCAGCCGGCCGGCTCATCCAATGCGAGGGCGGCAACCGCCGCGTGACGCGCTGGCCGGCGGACGGGAAGTTTGCATCCAGTGAAGTGCTGATGGACAGGTTCGAGGGCAAGCGCCTGTCGCGCCCCAACGACGTCGTCTGCAAGTCGGACGGCAGCCTTTATTTCACCAATCCGGGGATGCGCGTGCCGCTTGCGCAGCGCGAGACCGACCCGGCCGCGATCTACCGCATCATGCCCGACGGCAGCAATCGCCATGTCGCGGATTTTGAATACCCAAACGGGCTCGCCTTTTCGCCCGACGAGCGCGTGCTGTACGTCGCGAATACAAGGCACGCGGCGTATATCCACCGGCTGGAGATGGATTCGGCCGGCAACATGGTGAGACGCAGCATCTTCGCCGACATGTCGTCGGAGGAGAAGATCGGCGTGCCGGACGGGATGAAGGTCGACGTCGAGGGTCGGGTGTGGTGCACCGGGCCCGGCGGGACCTGGGTGTTCGCGCCCGACGGCACGCGGATCGGCATCTTGAAGACACCGGAAGTGCCGGCCAATCTGGCGTTCGGCGGGCCGGACATGAAGACGATATTCTTCACCGCGCACACCTCCGTCTACACGATGCGGGCGAAGGCGCCGGGCCTGCCGGGGCATCCTTGGAGGAAATGAATTAGGCGGCGTTCAGCTTCCGCGCCGCAAGCTTCACCGCTTCGATGATTTGCGGATAGGTGCCGCAGCGGCAAAGATTGCCCGACAAATAGTGACGGATCTGGTCGTCACTCGGATCGGAATGCTCTTTCAGCAGTTGGGTTGTCATCAAAATGAAGCCGGGCGTGCAGAAACCGCACTGAAAGGCGCCGGCCTCGATGAACGCCTCCTGCACCGGCGACAGCGTGTCGCCAGCGGCAAGCCCCTCGACGGTGACGATCTCGGCGCCGTCGGCGAAGGCGGCGAGATAGAGGCAGCCCGACACGGCCGCGCCGTTCACCAGCGCCGTGCAGCAGCCGCACAATCCCTGGCCGCAGCTCTCGCGCGGGCCGCCGAGCGCGAAGCGATCGCGCAGCACATCGACCAGCGTCTCGTGCGGTGCGACGGTGCATTCGGCGGCGTGGCCGTTCAAGGTGAAGCGGAGAGTGCGCGGCGCGGCGCTCACCTCACTCATCCCCCAGCGGGTCGCCCGCCGCGGCGCGGATCGCGCGCAGCACCGCCTCGGGCGTGATCGGCAATTCGGTGATGCGGACGCCAACTGCGTCCTCGATCGCGTTGGCGATGGCGGGCGAGACCCCGAACGTGCCGGTCTCGCCGACGCCCTTGGCGCCGTAAGGGCCGCTTTCCTGCCGCGAGGCGACCGCCTCGCCGTCGAGGCGCTCGGGCATGTCGCGGATGCCGGGGATCTTGTAGTCGGCGAAATTGGGGTTGCGGAGCTGCCCGTCGGTGAACACCATCTCTTCAGAGAGCGTAAAACCCAACTGCATCACCGCCGCGCCGGTCAGTTGCGTTTCGACGATCTTCGGGTTGATCGGCGTGCCGCAGTCGGCGACGTTGACGAGCCGCAGGATACGCAACTGCCCGGTTTCGGTATCGACCTCGACTTCCACGCCGCTGCCGCCGCTCATCCAATAGGGCGTGGCATTGGGGGTGAGGCCGGTGTCGTGGTTGGGCGGCACGTAATCCGGCACAAAGCTGCCGGAGCCGACGATCGTCCCCGCTTGCATGCCGTATTTGCGGCGGAAGATCTCCGCGATCGGCAGATTAGTGCCGGCGGGAACGCCCGCCTCGGCGGCCATCGCCGCGAGCTTGCCGCGCACTTCCTCCGCGGCGCGGCGCACCGCATGGCCCATGTGGAAGGTCGAACGGGAGCCGAGCGTGCCCATGTCGTAGGGTGTCGTGTCGGTGTCGGGCGCGACGACGCGCACCGCCTCGGCGTCGAGGCTAAGCGCCTCGGCGGCGATCTGCGCCAGGGCTGTCGTTGACCCCTGGCCCATGTCGACCGTGCCGCAATAGAGCGTGGCGCTCCCGTCGGCCGACACGGCGATGGTCGCGACCGAGGTCGTCGGCGAGATGCTCGCCTTCATGCCGATCGCAATCCCGCGCCCGCGGCGGATCGTGCCGCCGCCGCGGTCGAAGGGCTGGCCCCAGCCGATCCGCTGCACGATGCGGTCGAGCACCGCGTCGGTCGCGGTGTCGCGGAGCACCGTGCCGGTCGCTTGCGGCAGCCCGTCCCGCAGCAGGTTCTTGCGGCGGAATTCCACGGGGTCGAGGCCGAGCGCCCGGGCGATCATGTCGGTGTGGCACTCATAGGCCCAGACCAGCTGCGGCATGCCAAAGCCGCGCAGCGCGCCCGCGGTCGGGCGGTTGGTGTAGGTCTCGAACGAGTCGATCGCGACATGCTCGATGTCGTAGGGGCCGGCCGCCGAAAACCCCGATTTCTGCGCGACGCGCGGGCCGATATCGGCATAGGCGCCGCCATTATAGATGACCTCGCAATAGCGCGCGGTGATGCGCCCGTCCTTGGTGACGGCGCTCTTGATGCGGAAGGTCGAGCCGTGCTTCGAGATGGTGAAGAACTGCTCCTCCATGGTCAGCGCGACCTTGACCGGGCGGCGCGCGAGGAGCGACAGCGCCACCGCCAACGCCTCCATCTTGACATAGACCTTGGCGCCGAACCCACCGCCGAGGAACGCGGTGCGCACCCGCACCCGGTTTTCCGGCAGGCCGGTCAGCCGGGCGATCTCGACCCGCACCGAGGACGGCGTCTGGGTCGAGGAATGTACGGTGATGCCGGCGGAGGTCGCATCAGCGATCGCGCAATGCGGCTCGAGCGGCGTATGCATCTGCTGCGGCGTGCGGAAGACATGCTCGAAGACGTGGTCGGCCGCGGCGAAAGCTTTGTCGACGTCGCCGCGTCGCAGGTGATAGTCGAGCGCGACATTGGTGTCGCGCTTGCCGGCGAGGTGCTTCAGATCGGCGAACATGCCGGCTGGCTTCAACGCCTCATGCACATAGGCGGTCGAGGTCAGCGCCTCGACCTCATCGTAGACCGCAGGAAGCTCCTCGTAATCGATTGAAATTTGCTGGGAAGCCGTCTCGGCGATCTTGGGATCCTCGGCCAGCACCACAGCGACCGGCTCACCCGCGAAGCGCACCTTGCCGAGCGCGAGGATCGGCTGATCGTGGAACGCCGGGCCGAAATACGGTTCGGGGATGACCTTGAGGATGTCCTCGCCGGTGACGACCGAATGCACGCCGGGCATTGCCGCCGCAGCGCTCGCATCGATGCGCTTGATGCGGCCATGCGGGATCGTGCTGCGCGCGATCTTCGCGTAAAGCATCCCCGGCAGCCGCAGATTGTGGATGTATTCGGCGCGGCCGGTGACTTTGGCGCGCGCCTCGACCCGGGGCAGCGAGCGGCCGATCTGGCCGGCGGGCATTACGTCGTTCATGCCGCGAGCGCCTTCTGCAGAGCGCGGCGCAGATGCACCTCGACCAGCACCCGCTTGTACGCCGCCGAGCCGTGCAGATCGCCGACCACCGGCGCCTCGGCAGCGGCGCATTTGCCGGCCTCGCGCAGGAGCTTGTCGTCGAAGCTCTTGCCGGCGAGCAGAGCCTCTGTCTGGCGGAGGCGCATCGCGGTCTCGGTCGCGGCGCCGACGGCGATACGCGCGTCGCCCGTGCCGATCGACACGGCGACGCCGAGCGCCGGCCAATCGTCGGCCGAGCGCGCGGTGACCTTGGCATAGGCGGCGCGGCGGCCCGATTGCGGCGGCACGCGAAGCGAGGCGATCAGCTCGTCATTGCCGAGCACGGTCGTCAGGTAGCCGGTGCACAACTCCTCGACGGGAATAGTGCGCTCGCCGCCCGGCCCGACGATGCGCACCGACGCACCGAGCGCGATCAGCACCGGCGGCAAATCCATATGCGGGTCGCCATGCGCCAGGTTGCCACCGACAGTCGCGACATTGCGCACGCGGACATTGGAATGGGTCAGCAGCGTGTCGGCGATGACCGGCGC
>JASHUW010000144.1 GCA_030039815.1 Alphaproteobacteria bacterium | reverse complement strand
CGCTGCTGTCGGACACGGTCGGCGCGATCCGGCTGCGTCTCTCGACCAATGCGATCCGCACCATCGAGCACAAGGGCGGCATCGACGAGTTCCTCAAGTCGACGCCCGACCGCAAGCTGTCGCCGGAGATCCTCCGGCTCAAGCGCCGCATCGAAGGCGCCGCCGAGAAGCGCGCCTGAGGCGTTCGGCAAGCTCCCTTTTTATCAGGAGGTTCACCTCCTGTTATCCACCTGTTATCGCCGCGATTAACAGGTGGTGGCGCCCTCCTGCCAAACGCGGGCAGCCGCCGCGCTCGTTGGCAAAATTCGCGTAACATTCGTTCCCAAGCCAACTGTCGTGCGATCTTTGCATCGCAATTATGGCAATTTTACGGTCGATGACAACGAACCTAACCGGGGTGATATCGCAACATCTTGATTTTTAGTTAATCTTATCATGCTAGCTTGCCATGCCCAGGCAAGGGGAAGGACATGCCCGCCGACAAGACAGGCGGCCCGACCAGAGCAATCGGGGGGAATGCGGATGCCCATGGGGCTCCTGCCCGACGGTTGTACCTTGGCGGGTTCCTTCTCATAGCGACAGCGATAGCCGCCGCGTGGCTCGGCATCAGCGAGTTGCGACGAGATTGGTTGGCTGACGAGACCCGGGACACCAGCAACCTCGCGGTGGTGCTCGCCGCTCAGACCGCACGCTCGTTCCAAGCAGTCGACCTGGTCCTGCAGGAAGTCCAAGAATTTGTGGGCGCTTCGGGCACCACGAGCGACGAGGCGTTCCAACAGTGGGCAGCGACGGAAGACGTCCACCGCTTCCTCTCAGACCGGCTGAAGAACCTGCCGCAGGCCGACGCCATCTCGCTGATCGACGCGACTGGCCGCATCCGGAGTTTCACCCGGGCGTGGCCGACGCCGGTCATCGATACCTCGGATCGCGATTTTTATGCCTATTGGCGCGACCACGACGATCCGCGCCCGTTTATCGGCGCGCCGGTCATCAACAAGGTCACCGGCGCCTGGGTCGTGACCATCACCCGGCGCATCGACGGCCCGCAGGGCGAATTCAGGGGCATCGTGCTCGGCGTCGTCCAAATCGGCTATTTCGAGAATTTTTATGAGGGCATCAAAACCGAAGACGGCGAGGCGATAAGCCTTTTCCGACAGGACGGGACGCTGATCGCCCGTTACCCGCATGCCGAACCGGTGATCGGCAAGAGGATTCCGGCTGACTCGCCCTGGTACAAGGTGCTTGCCGCGGGCGGCGGAACCTACTTGACGCGGGGCATTATCGGCGGTGTTCCGCGCATCATTTCGCTGCAACCGGTTCACCAATATCCGCTGGCGATCGCCGTGGGCATCGCCGAGAGCGAAGCGTTGGCGCCATGGCGCCGGCAGGCGGCGGCGATCGCGATGGGAACCGCCGCGGCCGTCGCGGGGTTCGTCATCCTCATTTGGGCGCTGCGCACGCAATTCCGCCGTCTGCAAAACAGTGAAGCCCGTTTCCGCGGCTTCGCCACCACCTCATCCGACTGGTTCTGGGAAACCGATGAACGCCATCGGATCAGCTACATGTCCGAAGGGGTGAGCACGACCGGGTTCGGGGTCAAACCTCGCGATCTCATCGGCCGCACACGGCGGGACATCGCCGCCGACGCCGGAGGGGAGCTGGAAAAATGGGACGAGCATTTCGCGATGCTGGAACGCCACGAGCCCTTCCGCGACTTCACCTATACCTGGACCAATCCCGGCGGAGAGGGCACCGCAACGATCAGCGGCGATCCCGTATTCGACGCCAAAGGGCGTTTTGTCGGATACCGCGGTACCGGCCGCGACATCAGCCCGCAAATCCGCGCGGAACGCGCCCTGCGCGAAGCGAAAGAGGCCGCGGAAACGGCCAACACCGCCAAGTCCCAGTTTCTTGCCAACATCAGTCATGAGTTGCGAACCCCGCTCAACGCGATCATCGGCTTTTCCGAAATGATCGATCAGGGGCTTGCCGGACCGGTGCAGGCCAAGCAAAGCGAGTATATCAAGCTGGTCTTGCAAAGCGGCCGGCACCTCCTCGAGGTCATCAACGACATCCTCGACCTCGCGCGGTTCGATGCGGGCAAGTTCGAACTGAGCGAAGACGACGACATCGATCTGCGCCAGATCGCCGAGGCGTGCCTGGCCTTGACCCGGCACCACGCCGCGGCTAGCGGCCTCAGGCTGGCGATCGAGATCGAGGAGCCGTTGCCGTTGGTCACCGCCGATCCGACGCGGTTGAAGCAGATCCTGCTCAATCTGATCTCGAACGCGATCAAGTTCACCGGCCCCGGAGGCTCGGTCGTCGTAAAGGGCCGCCGGACCACCGAGGGCGAGGTCGCGTTGGACGTCGAGGATACGGGGGTCGGGATGACCCCAGCCGAGATCGAAGTCGCGCTGGAGCCGTTCGGTCAGGTCGACGCCCGACTGGCTCGCCAGCACGAGGGAACCGGGCTGGGGCTGCCGCTCGCGCGCCGCCTGGTCGAGCTCCATGGCGGCTCGCTGCGCATTCGCAGCGAGAAGGGACGCGGGACCACCGTCACGGTGACGCTCCCCGCATCGAGGGTCTGTACAAGCCCCACGGCGAGCTTCGCTTGAGCGACATCACAACCCGGTGAGGGGCTTTCGCTGCGCCGCGTTCCTCACCTATCGTCTCCGCACAACGAGCCAGGGAGGCGACCATGGATACCCACGCACCCGAACTCCGGAGGATGACGCCGCACCCACGCTTGACGCGCCGTGGCTTTGTGATGACCTCGCTGGCGAGCGGCTTCGCGCTCGCCGCCGGCCCGGTCTCGGCGCAGACCATCACCACCGACACCAACGGGCTCGAGGCCGGCGAGGTGAAGGTGCCGACCGCCGACGGGGAGATGGCCGCCTACCGCGCGATGCCGGAAAAAGGCGGCCCGTTTGCCACCGTGCTGGTGGTCCAGGAGATTTTCGGCGTCCACGAGCACATCAAGGACCTTTGCCGGCGCCTCGCCAAGGCCGGCTACTACGCGATCGCACCGGAGCTTTATGCGCGCCAAGGCGACCCGGCCCAATACACCGACATCCAGAAGCTGGTTGCCGACATCGTCTCAAAGGTTCCCGATTACGAGGTGCTGGGCGACCTCGACGCCACGGTCATTTACGCCAAGGGAACGGGCAAGGCCGACACCAAGCGGCTCGGCATCACGGGGTTCTGCTGGGGCGGCCGGCCGGTCTGGCTCTACGCGGCGCATAATCCGGGGCTGAAGGCGGCAGTGTCGTGGTACGGGCCGATCGACCGGCCACGCACCGATTTGCAGCCGAAATACCCGATCGACCTCGCCGCCGATCTGAAATGCCCGGTGCTGGGCCTTTACGGCGCTCTCGACAAGGGAATTTCTGTCGAGAGCGTGAACCGGATGGCCGACGCCTGCAAGGCGGCGGGAAAAACCTGCGAATTCAAAATCTATCCCGATGCCGGCCATGCCTTCAACGCGGACTACCGGCCGAGCTATGTCGAAGCCGACGCGAAGGATGCCTGGGGACTGATGCTCGCCTGGTTCAAGAAATACGGGGTCACTTAGCGCTCATCCTCCCCGCGCGCGATGGTATGATCGCGACTGGGGAGAGCCGGCAACATGGTCATCAAGGAACACGCGTTCGAGGATATCGCGACGCCGACCGGACCGATGCGCGTACATTTGTTCGCGCCGCAGGCGCCGGGGAAATATCCGGGGATCGTGCTCTACTCGGAAATCTACCAGATCACCGGGCCGGTGCGCCGCATGGCGGCGTTTCTGGCCGGCCAGGGCTTTGTCGTCTCGGCGCCCGAGGTCTATCACGAGTACGAAGCGCCGGGCACGGTGCTGCTCTACGACAAGCCGGGCACCGACCGCGGCAACGATCTCAAATTCGAAAAGCCGGTCGCCGCCTTCGACAGCGACGCGCGCGCCGCGCTCGACCACCTCACGGCGCACGCGGCGTGTAACAGCAAGCTCGGGGCGATGGGCATCTGCCTCGGCGGGCATCTCGCGTTTCGCGCCGGGATGAACCCGGATGTCGGCGCGACGGCCTGCTTCTATGCGACCGATATCCACGACCACCAGCTCGGCAAGGGCAACAACGACGACAGCTTGAAGCGCGCCGGCGACATCAAGGGCGAGCTCTTGATGATCTGGGGCCGTCAGGACCCGCACATCCCGCTCGCCGGCCGCCGGCTGATCCGCGACACGCTCGAGGAGGTCGGCGCCGACTATACCTGGCACGAATTCAATGCAGCGCATGCCTTCATGCGGGATGAAGGGCCCCGTTACGACCCAGCGCTCGCCTGGCACTGCTACGGGCTGGTGACCGAGCTGTTCAAGCGACGGTTGGGTTAGCCGCCGCCGTTAACAAAGATAAATTCCGATTCGTTCTTATGTTTCGCCGCGCGAACCGCGGCGACGCGGACCGTCGCCGCACTTGATTACGCCGCCTGGGCCACCGGGATCGGCGCCTCGCCGCGGAGCATGAGCCGCCACAAATAACGCCGCTGGTTCATGTCGTAATCCGGGTTCGCCTTGTGCAGCACGCTGCGATTGTCCCAGATCACCATATCGCCGTAGCGCCACTGGTGGCGGTATTCGTATTTCCGCTGCGTCGCGTGCGCCATCAGCTCGGCGACAAGGTCGAGCGCCTCGTCGTCGGGCATGCCGACGATCGATTCGATGCGCACCGGATTCATGAACAGCGCCTTGCGGCCGTTATCGGGATGGACGCGCACCAGCGGGTGGATGCCTGGCGGCGGCAGCGCCTTGAGGCTCTCCTCGTTCAAGGGCTTCAACGGGCGCGGGCTGTATT
>JASHUW010000143.1 GCA_030039815.1 Alphaproteobacteria bacterium | reverse complement strand
GGTCGCCATCAGCTGCTTGAACCCCTCGCCCTCGACGCCGCCGAGCAGCTGGTCCGCCGGCACCGCGAAGCCGTCAAAGCCGATCTCGTATTCCTTCATGCCGCGATAGCCGAGCACCGCGATCTCGGTGCCCGACATGCCCGCGGCCGGGAACGGGTTGGCGTCGTCGCCGCGCGGCTTTGGCGCGAGAAACATGCTAAGGCCGCGATAGCCGCTATCGGGCGCGCCGGTGCGCGCGAGCAAGGTCATCAGGTCGGAGCGCGCGGCATGGGTGATCCAGGTCTTGGCGCCGTAGATGCGGTAGACATCGCCGTCCCTGACCGCGCGGGTCTGCAGGCTGGCGAGGTCGGAGCCGGCGTTGGGCTCGGTGAAAACCGCGGTCGGCAGCACCGCGCCCGAGGCGATGCCGGGCAGCCAGCGTTCCTTTTGCGCCGGCGTGCCGCTGACGCGGATCAGCTCGCCGGCGATCTCCGAGCGGGTGCCGAGCGAGCCGACGCCGATATAGGCGCGCGACAACTCCTCCGAGACGACGCACATCGCCATCTTGCCAAGGCCGAGCCCGCCATAGTCCTCGGGCAGGGTCACGCCAAAGACGCCGATGCCCGACAACTCCTCGATGACCTCGATCGGGATGAACTTGTCCGCGCGGTGCCAGTCATGCGCGTAAGGCGCGACAGCGCGCTCGGCGAAGCGGCGCACCTGGTCGCGAATCAGTTCAAGGGTCTCGTCGCCAAGGGCATCGCCACCCGACGGCATGCCCTCCGCCAGGATCGCGCCGAGCCGGGCGCGCGCCTCGCCAAGTCCGGACACCAGCGGGTTCGTGCGCAGCGGCGCGAGCTCGGCGTCATCGAGACCCAGGTCTTGCGGCCGGGCGATCTCGCCCTGCCCCATCGCGATGCCGCCGGCAAGCTGTGCCAGATACTCGCCAAAACCGACAGCAAGGATCAGCCGCTGCGGCTCGGTGAATTCGTCCGCCTCATGGAGGCGCTGCGCCCAGAGGCGTAGCTGCCGCAGCGCCGCGACGTAGGTCGCCATCCACGCGAGACCGTGCGCCGCGAGCTGCTCGGCATCGAGCTTTGCCGCATCCACGGCGCCGTCGACCTCGACGCGGGACGCGAGATTGCCGCGCGCCCGCGCCAGCAGCGCCTCCGCCATGGCCAGCGCCGCGCCGCTCTGGTCGAAGAGAACGTCCGTCATCGAATTCACCCAGCTTCGCGAGGCGAAGCTGGGTCATGCGCCCCAACGCGTCAACGATCTTCGCTGTCGGTCGTCTGGTAATTATTGGGCAGCGTCGACTCGAGGTTCGGGTCGTGGGTCTTGCGGTTCGACGAGTCGGTCATGTTGACCGCCGAGATGTCGTCGCTGATCCCGTTCAGGTTCTGGATGTCGCTCGCCCGCTCGGGGCCTCCCGGCGTGCAGGCGACCGCGCCACCGACGCACAGGGCTACGACAAGGCCGATGCGAAGCAGCGTCATTTTTGATTCTCCTGCCGGGTATCAGGCAGATATAGGGCGGCCATCGCGCTCCCACAACCGCTACCGAGGGTATGGCTGGTTTGAAGCGGTGATCGCCCGCTAGTTATAGGCAGGAAGCTGCCTTTTATCCCCTTGCGGGTCGGCTGGCAGAAGCGACCGACGTTTCTGTACAGGCGCCAACCGACTGCCTTAAGGTCGAGTGGGCGAGCTGTTTCCTCCATGGGGAGCGCGATCATGAGAATGGGGCGGGTCGCGCTGGTGTTGGTCGCGATCGTCGTTATCGCTGTCGCCGCCGCGTTGCTCATCCCGCTCGACAATCTGCGCGCGCCGTTGGAAGCCGCGGCGTCGCGCGCGCTTCAGCGAGAGGTTTCGATCCGCGGGCACTTGCGCCTCGCGGTCTTCCCCGAGTTCGGCATTTCGCTCAAGGACGTCTCGATCGCGAATGCGAAGGGTGCGCACGATCCGGAGATGATCGCGGTCGGCAAGGTCGTGGTCGGCGCCGACCTTTCGTCGCTGCTCTCGGGCCATTTGCGGGTCACCAAGGTGGTGCTGAAGGAGCCGGCGATCCACCTCGAAACCGCCGGCAATGGAGTTGGCAACTGGCAGCTCGCGGAAAGCGGTGGGGGCGCGGCGGAAAGCCTCTCCACCTCGGTGAGCCTCAGCATTGAGCGCGTGCGCATCGAGAACGGGACGATCAGCCATTTCGACGCGCGCTCCGGCAAAATCGAGACGTTAAGCGGGGTCAACGCGGCGCTGACGCAGCCGGTCGAGAACGGCCTTGCGCGGCCGATCGCGGTCACCGGCAGCGCCACCTACCGCGCCGTGCCGATGCAATTTTCCGCCACCCTCGCCAACGCCGAAGGCTTTCTCCGCGGCCAGCCCAGCAATGCAGCAGTGAAAGCCAGCTCGGACAAGTTTACGGCCGCGTTCAGCGGAGAATTGAGCGCCGCGGGGATGGCGAAGGGCGACTTGACCTTCACCGCGCCGTCGCTCCGCCAGCTGGCGACATGGGCGGGACAGTCGTTGCCGCCCGGCAACGGCTTTGGCGCCGTCGCGGTTCAGGCCGCTCTGTCGGCAACGGGTGGTGTCTACGCGCTGAACAACGCCAAAATCACGCTCGATAATATGCGCGTCGGCGGCGACATATCGGTCGATACGCTGCACGACACGGTCAAGGCCGAGCTGAGCAGCATCGCCGCCTATGGCGGCACCGGAAAAGCGGCGATAGCCCTCGACGCCAGCAGCGGCGTTCCGAGCATTCGCGAAACGCTCGACATGAGCGGCGTGCAAACAGAGCCGTTCCTTCAGCAAGTGATGGGCGTCTCCAAGCTCAAGGCGACCGGCGCGGTGCATCTCGACGTCAGTGCGCGCGGCCTGACCGAGACCGACATCCTCCGCAGCCTCGACGGCGCCGGTTTCGTCCGCCTCGCCAACGGCGCGATCACCGGCGTCGATCTGGGCGCGGTCGCGAAACTGCTGCAATCGACCGCGCGCGTGCTCAACGGCGCGCTCGGCGACAGCTCGCGCACCGAGTTCACCGCACTCTCCTGCAGCTTCACGATCCGCAACGGCGTGGCGCAAACCGGCGATCTGCAGATGAGCACGCCGACGTTCAACATGACCGGCGCCGGAACCGTCAATCTGGCGACCC
>JASHUW010000142.1 GCA_030039815.1 Alphaproteobacteria bacterium | reverse complement strand
GCCGGCGCGGCGTCGCGGCGCTCGGCGTCGAGCGCGGCGACCAGGCGGTCGCGCTCCACGGGATCGAGCCAGCGCGCATCGCGCGGGTCGTCGTCGACCGCCCACCACCACACGAGCCCCCAGAGCAGCGCCGGCAGCGCCTCGATCACGAACATCGCGCGCCAGTCGACAAAATGCAGCACCAGCCCCGAGACCGGGTTGGCGATCACCGGGCCGATCGCCAGGCTCATCAGGAACAGCGTGTTGGCGCGCGCCCGCTCGGCCTTGGTGAACCAGGCGCGGATCAGGACGATCGTGCAGGTCAGCACGCCGCCCTCGGCGAGACCGAGCGCGAAGCGGTTGAGCATCAGCTCGACCTCGTTGTCGACGAACGCGGTCGACAGCGCGACCGCGCTCCACAACACGAGCTGAATGACGATGACCCGCTTGGCGCTCCACACCCCGGCGAGCCGCCCGGCCGGGATCTGCAGAATGATGTAGCCCCATGGGAAGAGCCCGAAGGCGAGGCCCATCGTCGCCGGCGACAGGCCAAGCTCGGCGCGGATCGCCGGCGTCGCCATCGCGATGTTGACCCGGTCGATATAGGACAGCACGTACATCACGAAGGCGACGCCGAGAATGCGCAGCCAGCGGTTGCGCACCACACCCCCGCCGCTCGCGGCGGCTTCTCCGGCGATCGCCATGACGCCCCTCCCCCACCTATCTCCGCCCCGTTTCGTCGCCCCCGCGAAAGCGGGGCCCAGGGGCGAGCGGTTTGGCGGTAGCCCTGGATTCCCGCCTTCGCGGGAATGACGATTGAACGGTTACACTACGCTTTCAGAAAATCCCGCAAGCGCTCGATCTCGTCGAGCGCGCCAAAGGCCGAGCCGATGAGGATCTCGTCGAAACCGCGTGCCTCGACATCCTTGATGCGGCGCCGCGCCGCGTCGGGCGGGCAGATGAAATTGACGCTGGCGAGCCGGGCGAGCTCGGCCGATTCCGGCCGCTCCCGGAGGTCGACCGAGCAGTTCGCCAGAACGGCGTTGGTGCCGCCCTGCTCGCGATAGGTCGTCATGCCGAATTCGAGGTCTTCGAGGCTGCTGTAGCGGCCCGACGGCGTCCAGCCTTGTGCTTCCTTGGCCGCGTAGGTGATCCAGCGCGGGCTGCGCCAGGCGCCGATCAGGATCGGCGGCCCGCCCTTGCAGCCCGGCCAAGTCGACAGCGTGCCGCCGTTGACTTCCTCGCCGTTCCACACCTTGGCCATGATCTCGAGGTCCTGCCGGAAGGTGCGGAAGCGATGGTCGTAATCGTAGCCGAGCAGCTCGAAATCGTTGCGCGTCGAGCCGCTGCCAACGCCGAGGATCAACCGGTTCCCCGACATCGCCATCAGCGATTGCACCCGATGCGCCAGCTCGATCGGGTTGCGCAGCGGCAGCTGCAGCACGCTGATGCCGATCTCGATCTTTGAGGTCACCGCCGCGACCGCGGTCAGCACCTGCAGCGAGTCAAGCGTCGGACGGCCGCGGCCCAGCGAGTCGCCGATCCACAGGCCGGGAAACCCGCGCGCCTCGACCTCGCGGGCGAAATGAGTGATGCGATCCATCAACCCGGGCTGCGAATTGATGCGGATCATCGTGCTGACGCGCATGGCCGTCGCCCCCTTAGTTGTAGACCGCCTTGGTGCCCGGTACCGGCGAGTGGCCGAAGCTGCCGAGCTGGAGGATCTTCTCGCGCCCGCCATAGGCGGCGATGCGCGCGCGCTGGTCGGCCTTGGCGAGCGCGTCGGCGGCATCGGGATCGACCACCGCGCGCAGCTCCTTGTGGCAATCGGCGACGAGCCCGGCATAGCCTGGCTCCTTCGCCAGGTCGCGCGTCTCCTGCGGATCCGCCGCGAGGTCGAAAAGCTGTGCCGGTATCCCGGCGTAATAGACGTATTTGAACGGGCCCTTGCGGATGAGGAACGCGCCGGTCGCGGCGCCCGCCGCATGGTATTCGCAGAGCACCGTGCGCTGCGGCGCCGTCAGCGCCACCTCGTCGAGCGGCAGGCCGGGCAGCCGGCGATCCGCCGGGTTGGGCGCGACACCCGCCCATTTCAAGACGCTCGGGAAGACATCGAGCAGCGACACGGGCTCGCGGCACACCTGGCCCTGCGGCAGCTCCGGCCCGGCGACGATCATCGGCACCCCGGCCGATTCCTCGTACATCGTCGATTTGCCCCACAGCCCGCGCGTGCCGAGATTGTCGCCGTGGTCGCTCGAATAGATGATCCGCGTCGTGTCGGTAAGGCCTGCCGCGTCGAGCGCGTTCATCAGCCGGCCGACATTGTGGTCGACATAGGAGACGAGGCCGAAATAGGCGGCGAGCGCGCGCTGCAGGCTGCCGGGATGCTGGGCGAACCCCTTCTGGTAGACCTGGCACTCGCGGATCGCCCGGACATAGGGATGGTCGGGCCACTCGGCCGGGTCGTAGAGCGCCGGGGTCGGCACCTTGTCCTCCGGGTAGAGGCCGTACCATTCCGGTCGCGCGATCAGCGGGAAATGCGGGCAGACCAGCGACACGAACAGCGCCCATGGCTTGCCATCGCGCGACGCCGCGCGCGCCTTGAGCCAATCGACCGCGGCGTCGGTGATGCGTCCGTCATAGCCCTGGTAGTCGCTGTCGCCCGGCCCGGCGTCGCGCGCGAGGCGCAGCGCCGCGCGCCGCTCGACCAAGGGCTCGCGCAGCCAGCCGGCGGGGTCGCCGATCCCCTCGACGACGTGCAGCGGCATCACCTCCTCGGTGAAGCCGTTATCGTCGTCGATGCTGCGGAAATGCAATTTCCCGATCGACACGCATTCGTGCCCGGCCTGTTTCAGCCGGTGGTGCCAGCTCGGCACCGAGCCGTCATAGGGGATGCCGTTGTCCCAAAAGCGGATTTTGTGGACGTACTGCCCGGTCGCGAGGCTGGCGCGCGACGGCACGCAGATCGGCGAATTGCAATAGGCGTCGGCGAACCGGATCCCGCTCGCCGCGAGCCGGTCGAGGTTCGGCGTGCGGATCATCGGATGGCCGTAGCAGCCGAGCACCCGCCGGCTGTGCTCGTCCGAGAGGATGAAGAGGACGTTCGACGGTTTCATGCGACCCTCGCAGTGCGTAGAAGACGGCTTGCCGGCTCAGGCGTGGCGCAACGCCGCGCCCGGCCACAGCTTGGGCCGCGCTCGCGCATATTGCGGCGGGCAGGTAGCGTCAGCGCCGAGCGCCTCGGCGGCATGCCAGGCCCAGCGCGGGTCGTCGAGGAAGCCGCGGGCGAGCGCGACGCAATCGGCGCGGCCCTCGGCGACGATCGCCTCGGCCTGGTGCGGCTCGACGATCATGCCGACTGACTGGACGGTGATCCGGCTCGTTTTCTTGACCGCTTCGGCGAACGGCACCTGGTAGCCCGGGCCGACGACGACCCGCGCCTGTGGGTTGACCCCGCCGGACGACACGCAGACATAGTCGAAGCCGATCTCGTGCAGCTCGTTGGCGTAGACACCTGCATCGTCGGGGGTGAGGCCGCCGTCGATCCAGTCCGAGCCGGTGATGCGCATGCCGAGCGCCCTGTCGCGCGGCCAGGTGGCGCGCACCGCGGCGGCGATGTCGAGCGGGAAGCGCATGCGGTTGGCAAGGCTGCCGCCATAGGAATCGGCGCGCCGGT
>JASHUW010000141.1 GCA_030039815.1 Alphaproteobacteria bacterium | reverse complement strand
TCGGCGACGGGCTGCGCGACGCGCTCGACCCGCGCCGGGTACTGTGACGTGGCCGAAGCGCTGCTCGAAATCCGCGGGCTCAAGACGCATTTCAAGACCGATGACGGCATGGTGCGCGCGGTCGACGGCGTCGATCTGACGATCCGCCGCGGCGAGACGCTGTCGGTCGTCGGCGAGTCGGGCTGCGGCAAGACGGTGACCGCGATGACCGTCTTGAAGCTCATCGCCATGCCGCCCGGCCAGATCGTCGCCGGCAGCATCCTGTGGAAGGGGCGCGACCTCGTCCCGCTCGACGCGGCGGCGATGCAGCACATCCGCAGCAAGGAGATCGCCATCGTCTTCCAGGAGCCGATGACCTCGCTCAACCCGGTCTACACGGTCGGCGACCAGATCGCCGAGGTGCTGCGCCTGCACCAGGATATGAGCCGGCGCGCGGCGATCGAGCGGGCGATCGAGATGCTGAAGCTCGTGCACGTCCCGGCGCCGGAGCGGCGGGTGCACGAATACCCGCACCAGCTTTCGGGCGGCATGCGCCAGCGCGTGATGATCGCGATGGCGCTCGCCTGCAGCCCGGAGCTGTTGATCGCCGACGAGCCGACGACCGCGCTCGACGTGACGATCCAGGCGCAGATCCTCGATCTCCTCGCCGAGATGAAGGAAAAGCTCGGCATGGCGATCCTGCTCATCACCCATGCGATGGGCGTGGTCGCCGAGGTCGCTGAGCGAGTCGCGGTGATGTATGCCGGCCGCGTCGTGGAGGAGGCGCCGGTCGAAGAGCTGTTCGCCCGGCCGCTGCATCCCTACACCCAGGGTCTTATCCGCTCGATCCCGCGGCTCGACAAATCGAGCGGCAAGAAGCGGCGGCTGGAGGCGATCACCGGCACCGTGCCGAGCCTGCTGCGCCCGCCATCGGGCTGCCGTTTCGCGCCGCGCTGTGGCTTCGCGACGCCGGCCTGCACCGCGGCGGTGCCGGAACTGCGCACGGTGGACGGCGACCACAAGGTCGCCTGCATGCTCTACCCCGCGGCCGCCGCATGACCGCGCCGCTGCTGCAGGTCAAACATCTGGTGAAGAACTTCCCGGCGCGCGGCGGTTTCCTCGCCGGCCGCGGCGAGATGGTGCACGCGGTCGACGACATCAGCTTCGAGATCGGCGCCGGCGAGACGCTGGGCCTCGTCGGCGAGTCGGGCTGCGGCAAGTCGACGACCGGACGTTGCGTGCTGCGCCTCATCGAGCCGAGCTCGGGCGAGGTCTGGCTCGAGGGCAGGAACGTCACCGCGCTCGACCACAAGGCGCTGGGCGCGCTGCGCCGCGACATGCAGATCATCTTCCAGGACCCCTATGCCTCGCTCAACCCGCGCATGACGGTCGGCGCGATCATCGGCGAGGCGCTGACCATCCATAAGCTCGCGCCGAGCCGCGCCGAGTTCGAGGACCGCATCGTCGAGCTGTTGCGCCATGTCGGCCTCAACCCCGACCATATGCGCCGCTACCCGCACGAATTCTCCGGCGGCCAGCGCCAGCGCATCGGCATCGCCCGCGCGCTCGCGGTGTCGCCAAAGCTGATCGTGTGCGACGAACCGGTCTCGGCGCTCGACGTCTCGGTGCAGGCGCAGGTCATCAACCTCTTGGCCGATCTGCAGGACGAGTTCCGGCTCTCTTATCTCTTCATCGCCCATGATCTGGCGGTGGTGCAGCACATCTCGTCACGCGTCGCGGTGATGTATCTCGGCCGCATCGTCGAACTGGCGCCGGCCGAGCAGCTCTACGAGAACCCGCGCCATCCCTACACCGAGGCGCTGCTCTCAGCGGTGCCGACCCCCGACCCGACGGTCAAGAAGCAGCGCCTGCGGCTCGAAGGCGACATCCCCAACCCGATCCACCCGCCCACGGGCTGCCATTTCCACACCCGCTGCCCGATCGCGCGGTCCCCGCTGTGCAGCACCGAAAAGCCGGAGCTGAAACAGACTTCCGATGGTCATTGGGTCGCCTGCCACCTGCGATCCTGACGCCTGATGGCACACCCCTTGCGTCGCCTCGGGAGGCCTCGCGCGGGCGGAGCGCCGAGGGGAGGTGAGGGGATATGGCACTTTCGCGTCGCCGGCTGTTGGGCGCCGGTCTTGCGCTGCCGCTCGCCGCGCCGTTTGTGCTGCGGGCGCGTGCCGCCGATACCGTGACGATCCGGATGGGCGTCCTGAAGCTCGTCCATTCGATCACCCCGTATTTCTACGAGAAGTTTCTGCCGGCGGGGTACAAGATCGAGATCATCCCGTTCTCGACGCCGACCGACGGCAAGGACGCGGTCGTTACCAAATCGGTGGATTACGGCACGTTCGGGATTGCCGCGGCGATCCTCGGCGCGTCGAGCAGCCAGCCGGTCGTGGTCTACGGCTCGGAATGCAACAAGGGGATGGCCGTCGTCGCCCGCAAGGACGATGCGTCGATCAATGCGATCACCGACCTGAAGGGCAAGAAGGTCGGCATCCTCACCGGCACGACGCAGCAGGTCTTCTTCCTCGAACGGCTGCGCATGGTCGGCATGACGGAGGCCGACATCACCTCGGTCCGCGTCGCCTTCGCCGACATGCCGGGCGCGCTGCAGCGCGGCGACATCGACGCCTATGTCGGCGCCGAGCCGGGGCCGAGCCTGTCGCTGGTGAGCGGCGTCGGCAAGATCGTCGAATATCCGTATTCGACGCCGATGGGCAGCCTCAACATGATCCTCGCCACCCATCAGGACCGTCTCAAGGAGAAGCCGGACGAAGTGACGATGATGCTCGGGCTGCAGCGCCAGGCGAGCGCCTACGCGATGTCGAAGCCCGACGAGATCGTCGCGATGACCGTCGCCAAGCTCGGCCTCGACAAGGCGGCGGTCGCCAAGGCAATCGACAATGTCGAGCTGAACTGGGAGATGACCCCGAAGATGGTCGCCGAGGTCAAGGCCTACGCGGACCACATGCTGGAGCTGCGGCAGATCCGCAACCTTCCGGATTTCGACGCGCTGCTCGATCTGGGGCCGTCAGAGAAATTGGCGAAGGCGTGAGGCGATGGCGGTGCGCTCGCTCGCTCCGCCCGGCGGCATCGCCTTTGTCGTGCCGGCGGCGCTGGTCGGTTTCTGGTGGCTGGCAACGCACAACCATCCGACGGGCCTCATCCCGCCGCCCAACCTGGTTGTCCGCGAGCTTGCCGACACGGCGGGTCT
>JASHUW010000140.1 GCA_030039815.1 Alphaproteobacteria bacterium | reverse complement strand
GCCCGGGCGCGGTTTTGAGCTGCGGATCGGCGGTCATGGCGACACCGGGGATAAGGTTTGCGCCGCCGCCGTGAGGTAGTGCCAGATGCCGCCCGGCCACCAGAGGCCGAGGACTAAAAGCGGGGCGAGCGCCAGCCACATCGGGACTACGCACCAGGCGCTTGATCGTGCGGCGGCCGGCGCGGCTGCCGTCTCGCATTGGTAGTACATGACCCGGAAATGGTTCATGAAGCCGATGAAGATCACGATCAGCAGCACCGCCATGACATAGACCGCCCAAGAGAAGGTGGGCGTCAGGCCGGCGCGCATGATCGTGAATTCGCTCAAGAACAGGCCGAACGGCGGGGCGCCGGTGATGGCGATGGCGCCGGCGAGCCAAAGGCCTCCTTGCGTCGAGAAATAACGGCCGACGCCCTGGATGCGATCGATGTCCTTGGTGCCGTAGGCGCGCATGACATTGCCCGCGCCGAAGAACATCAAGGACTTGTTCAGCGAGTGATTGAGCATGTGGTAGAGGGCGCCGGCGATCCCGAGCGGCCCGCCGAAACCGAAGCCGAGCGCGACCACTCCCATATGCTCGACGCTGGAATAGGCCATCAGGCGCTTGATACCCTGCTGGCGGACGATAAAGAGCGCGCCGATCAAGAGGGATACCGTGCCGAACAACACGAGGACGAGCTGCGGGAGTTCCCCGATGTCGGTACGCCGGGTGATGGCCAGAAAGCGGACGATGCCGACCATCGCTGTGTTCAGAAGCGCGCCGGAGAGCATTGCGGAGACCGGCGCCGGCGCCTCGCTATGCGCGTCGGGCAGCCAGGTGTGCATCGGCGCAAGTCCCACCTTGGTGCCGTAACCGACGAGCACCAGCAGGAATGCGAGCAGCAGGAGGATGGGGTTGATTTGCGGCGCGGCCATTGCCAAGACCGACCACGTCATCTTGTAGCTGGGGCCAAGGACGAAGCTGCCGCCCCAATAGAAGAGGATCGTGCCGAGGAGCGCGAGGCTGATCCCGGCGGAGACGACCATGATGTATTTCCAGGCCGCCTCCATGCTTTCCGCGACATGCTCGAACGCGACCAGAAAGGTGCTCACGAGCGTCGTGAGCTCGATCGCGATCCAGTAGATGCCGATGCTGTTCATTAGCGGGCCGATGAGGGTGGTCAGCCCGAAGCCGGCGAAGAGCGAGTAGAAGACGTAGAGTCTCTTTTCCTCGCGCAGGAGGCGCATGTAGCCGATCGCGTAGATCGAGGCGAGGAAGTACACGGTCGCGGTGCAAAGGATCACCCAGGCGCCGGTGCGGTCCAGCAGGACATAGTCGTCCCAGAACACGAGCTCGTGATCGGCGATCAGAAAGGGCAGCGGCAGCGCGGCCGCCAGCGCGACGACACCCGCAATGAGATTGAAGGCCTCGCAGACGCGCGGATGCCGCACGATCAGGCACAGAATGACCGCGGCAAGCGGCGCGATCCAAAGCGCCATGAGGCAGACGGCAACGATCATCCGACCAGCCTCCTGAGGTCTAGGCTGCTGGTCGATCCGACATGTGTGAGGAGATAGCCGACCAGCGCCCCAAAGCAGGCGACGATGATCAGGAGGTCGAAGAGGATCACCATCTCGATCAGGAGCGGCATGCCGGGCACGAGGATTTGCGAGCCGAGGAAAATGCCGTTCTCGAGCACGAGCAGGCCCAGGATTTGGCTGATCGCCTCGTGCCGCACGGCGAGCATGAGGAAGCCGATCAGTTTCATCGACAAGAGGACCGTGAGCGCGAGCACGGCGACGGTGAGTTCGAGGTGGAACGCCGCGGCGACCCGGTAGGAGATCGCGAGCGCGAACATGACGAAGAAAGCGCCGACGACCAGGCTCGTGCTCGGCTGCAGGATGACGTGGATTTCGCGGTCGACCGAGAGCCGCCGAATGATCCGCCAGACGAGATAGGGCAGCAGCAGGCCGCGGAACAGCAGGGTCAGGATCGCGATCAGATAGAGCTCGGGGTAACCGCCGTAAAAGCCGACGGCGGCCGAGAGCGCCGCGATGGCCCAGCTCTCCGCGGCGAAGGCGAAGAGATAATTCTTGAGCCAGCGCGAGCCGAGCATGACGAAGGCGAGCAGCAGGCTGACGATGGCCAGCAGGCTGAAGAGCGACGAGGCCAGCGGGCCGAGATGCTGGATCAGCATGGCGCCTAGCTCAGCTGCGTGCCGACGATCGCCAGAACCGCAAGCAGAAACGACGCCGCAAGCGGTTCCTGGTAGCGGTAGAAGCGAAGTCGCGATTGCGCGGTCTCCACGAAGACGACGGCGCAGGCGACGAGCGTGAATTTGATCAGCAGGCCGATGGCGGCGCCAAGCGCGCCTTCCGCCGTGCCCTGGATCGAGAGAGCCCAGGGAAGGATCAGCACGTTGCAGAAGATCACGTAGAGGATGAACTGCTTCATCGCCGAGGCCCATTTCAGGAGTGCGAGCAGCGGGCCGGAATATTCGAGGATCCGGCCTTCCTCGATCATGTAGACCTCGATATGCGTGCTCGAATGGATCGGCATGCGGTCCGTCTCGACGAGCAGCAGAATGAAGAAAGCGGCGACCAGGAAGAGGTGGGCGGGGCTCATGTAAACCGCCCAATCCGCCACCAAGAGATGGTTGACGACGAAGGGCAGCATCGCCTTGGCGAGGAGAGTGATGCCGACGAAGACAAGGATCAGCGTCGGCTCCGCGAGGATCGCGACCATGACCGCGCGACTGGAGCCGATGCCGCTGTAGGCGCTCGAGGTGTCGAGGCCCGCGAGGATGATCATGAAGGACGCGAGCGTGAGGATCAGTCCGCCGCCCAGGATGTCGCCCATGTCAGACAACGGTAGCGGATAGTTGGTCAGCACCGGGATCAGGATCGGCACGGTCAGAACGCAGGTGAATGCGACGATGGGCGTCACCCAAAAAAGCCAGCTCGCCGTCTCCGGCACCGCGACCTGCTTGTGAAACAGCTTCCAGAGGTCGCGATAAGGTTGGAAAATGCCGGGACCCTGCCCGCGCTGCACCCGCTCCTCGAATTGGAGAATGATGCCCTGCAGCAGCGGCGCCAGAACCAGCACCGTCAGCACCTGGGCGATCTGCAGCAGAATATCGCGCACCGGTTACCCGCGCGCGGAACCGGCCGCGCCGCTAAGAGCGGCGCCAGTCCGGGTTATCCAGTCGGGGGGTACTTTCGATCTCTTCACACACTCCTCCTGCCGTCGAAAGACGCGCGGAGGAGTCATCAGCCCTAAGGGCGGTTACACGGCGAACTCCATCGCCTTGTCGCTATGAAGCGACGCTGTGACGATGCGAAGAACGCCCGCCATTGTCAATAGATGCGGCGGCCCCAGCGGCCTGCACGGACGCCTGATCGAGCGGAACCGCCGGTTGATGGGGCGGCAAAGAGATCCTATGGTTCGGCTGGGGGTGGGGTTCCCCAAAACCGCCTTATCGGCCAATGACTCCTACCGGCGGACGCGTCCCGGAGACGCGCACCTCGGGATGGCGGTAGGAACCCTGTCTCATGGCCAAGCGGCGCCTCTCTTCATCGATCGGCGGAGCGGCGGGAAGCTGGGTCGCGCTTCGCTTCGTGCTCCTTGTCGGCGTTTTGAGTTTTTTCGCGGACTTCACCTATGAGGGCTCGCGCAGCATCATCGGGCCCTATCTCGCGTCGTTCGGCGCGACTGCGGCAGCCGTCGGCATCATCACCGGACTGGGCGAGTTTTTGGGCTACGGGCTCCGACTCGTATCGGGCCGGCTCGCCGACGCAACCGGAAAATTCTGGCCGATTACGATCTTCGGCTATTGCGTTCAGATGGCGGCCGTGCCCGCGCTTGCACTAGCCGGTAATTGGCCCACCGCGGCCGTACTCATCGTTCTCGAGCGGGTCGGCAAGGCGATCCGCAATCCGCCACGAGACGTGATGCTCTCGCACGCCGGCAAGCGGATCGGCGGTTACGGCTGGGCGTTCGGCCTCCACGAAGCAATGGATCAGTCGGGTGCAATGGTCGGCCCGCTGCTCGTGGCCGTCGTTCTGGCCCATCGCGGCCAATTCCAGGAGGCGTTCGCGGTCCTCCTAGTTCCGGCTCTCATCAATATCGCGCTCGTTCTCCTGGCAAGATCGCTATACCCGCGCCCACAAGACCTGGAATCCTCGCCGTCGGACGTGTCGGGCGGCGGTCTGCCGCGTCTATATTGGGAGTATCTCGCCGGCGCTGCGCTGGTTGCCGCCGGCTTCGCCGATTATGCGGTGATCGCCTATCATTTCGGTCACACGGGGTCCGTTCCGGGAGATTGGATCGCGATTTTCTATTCGATCGCCATGGCGGTCAGCGGCGGCGGATCGCTCCTCTTCGGCCGCCTGTTCGATAAGTTCGGCTTTCGCGTGCTAATTGCTTTGACGCTGCTCTCGGCGGCTTTCGCGCCCTTGGTCTTTCTGGGCGATTTCTGGACGGCGCTTGTCGGCGCGGCGTTTTGGGGCCTCGGCATCGGGGTCCACGAGTCGATCATTCCGGCGGCGGTTGCCCCGATGGTGCCGGTGCACCGCCGGACGTCGGCGTTCGGCCTGTTCACGGCGATCTATGGCATCGCTTGGTTCCTGGGCAGCGCCGCCATTGGCATCCTGTACGACATCTCGGTCCCGGCGACCGTGGTCTTCTGCGTCGTGGCGGAACTGGCGGCCGTGCCCGTTTTTATTGAGGTCGGCCGGCGATATCGCAGCTCAAGGAAGTGATGGGAATGGAACGGATCACCGTAAAGGCTCGTGCATTGCCGGACGACCATTCCTGCTGGGACGGGATCGATGCCAAAGGCAGTTATCGCTATACTATCAGCCGCCAGACGGCTGATGGCGGCTTCTGTTTCTACGCTTCGGCAGAACGCGGTGTCGCGGAACCGAATGCGGTCGACACGCACGCCGCGCTTACGATCCTCCGGCTTCTCGGCCGCCCCGTGGTACAGACGCTGCGTTGCGTGGAATGGCTTGGGGCGCAGCAGAACCCCGATGGCAGTTTTTCGACCCTCGTTATCGGGTTCTCGGTTTTGGTAGCATTTCGTCTGCTCGGTGAGAACCCGCCACGAGATCCACGAGCTTATTTGCGGAAAGAAGGGGAGCGACTCTGGCCAACGGCTCCAAGGCAAACTACGGCTGGATGGCTCTTGGATTCCTGCCGATGCATCGCGCTTTGGCGGCAATATGGCATGAGACTAAGCGGAGGAACGCGTCAAGCTATTACGGCAACTCTGACCGGCTTGCGGCACAAGGACGGCGGTTATGGCTCGTCCGGCAGTAATCTTATAGAGACCGCGGCGGCGCTTGCCGTCGGCGGCGCACTCAGACTGAAAGCTGACCCCGGGCAATTAGCGTACACGCGGGCCTGCGAGGGTGCGCCTTACGGCTTTAACCTTACACCAGCGGCAGTAACGACCAGCCTGGAAGCTCTAAACGCTGGACTCAAGGTGCTTGCGGCCTTTGGCGCAATGCCGCGTTATCCGGATTTAGTCCGAAACTATGTAGCGGGATGTCAGACGGCCCAAGGCGGATTCGGGCGGGCTTTGGGCGCCATAGCTCGATTGGACGATACGCGACGCGCGCTGGAGATTCTGGCGGCGTTGCGAGGCGCTCCGGGCAGGCGTGCGGTTGAGGACAAAGTCACAGCCCCATCAGATGATCAGTCTGATTCACCGAGACAATGACGAAGCCATTTTCGTCGCATTCGATTTCGTTGATTGCACAGGGATGCTGGCGGATACACCAATAGTGCGCGAGCGAAGCATCAAGGGCGTGGAGCAGAATAACCCTGTTAACGCTGTCATGCGCGACCAGGACGATGGTCTCATTCGGATGCGCGCTACGGACGGTTTGCAGAGCGGTAGCGACCCGCGCCCGCACCTCTTGCAGGCTCTCGCCTCCGGGGATCTTTATCTCATCGGGTGCGCGGTACCAGAGATCGACCGCCGACGACCACCGCGCCTTCGCTTCCTCCGGCGTCATTCCCTGCCATTTGCCGTAGTCGATATCGACCAGTCCCTCGAGGGGGACCGGCTTGAGACCTAACGGCTGGCCGATGGCGGCTCCCGTATCCTGGCAGCGCGACAGCGGACTGGCATAGATCGCGGTTGGCTGCCACGTGGCGCTGATCCGCCGCGCGGTCATCTCGGCTTGGCGGCGGCCCTCCGGGGTCAAGGTCAAGTCGGCGCGGCCGCGAAAGCGCTCCGGAGAAATGCCGGCCACGTGACCGTGCCGTACGAGAAGGATCTTGGTCATGCGCGCCCTCGGAAAATCGATCAGTAATTTGCCTTTCCCGGTATGACAGCACGCACGCCGCCGCGCGGATTTGCCACGTCGTCCCGACGGCGGGGGATCAGGTGGACATGACAGTGAAAGATGGTCTGGCCTGCCGCTTCCCCGACGTTGACGCCGATGTTGAAGCCTTCTACGTGGGCATCTGAGGCCATGATATCCGACCGTATTTTTGCGAGAAGGCCCCGAATGGCGCTGTCTTCAGCCGGGACGAGATCGAAATAATCGGCGACATGCCTACGGGGCAAAATCAGCGTATGAAGCGTCGTGACGGGGTTCGTGTCGCGGACGGCAAATGCGAACTCATTCGCGGCAAGGACGCGGTCAGGCGCCGGAGCGCAAAACACGCACGTGCCAGGCGAATGATCCGTCATCATTGCTCTCCTCCACTTGTGTGTTGGCGGCAGGAAGCGTCAATGCGCAATGCCCCTTTGTCCGCTTGGCGTAGCGAATGCCCTGTTGCGCAAGCGATTGCTGGCGATCGCTGCGCAACGCTCAGACCAGGTATTATAAAACCGTATCGCGGCGGCTCCTTTTCCTCCGGGATTTAGAACAGCCCGGTGACGCGGCCGTCTTCGGTCAGGGTGATGCTATTTGCTGCAGGAACGCGCGGCAGCCCGGGCATCGTCATGATGTCGCCGCAGATCACAACCACGAACTCGGCGCCGGCCGAGAGCCTGACCTCGCGAACCTCGACGATGTGATCCTTAGGCGCTCCCTTGAGATTCGGATCGGTCGTGAAGCTGTACTGGGTCTTCGCGATGCAGATCGGAAAGTCAGCGAAGCCCTGCTTCTCGAGTTGCTCCAGCTGGTCAGACACCGACGAAGACGCGTCGATGTCGCGGGCGCCATAGATACGCTCCGCGATCGTGCGCACCTTTTCGAGGAGAGGCATCTCGGCGGGATAGAGGAATTGGAATTTCGATTTTCCGCTGTCGGCAAGTTCGACGACGATGCGCGCCAAATCGACTGCCCCTTCGCCGCCGCGAGCCCAATGATCCGCAACCACCGCTGTCACACCTTCCGCGGCGCATAGCTCGGTCAAGCGCTCCAGCTCGGCTGGGGTATCGGCGGTGAAGCGGTTTACCGACACGACCGCCGGCACCCCGAACTGGCGTAGATTGGCCAAATGGCGCTGCAAATTGGCAAAACCGGCTTCGAGAGCGGCGACATTCTGGTCTTTGAGCGCCTCACGAGCCATGCCGCCGTGCATCTTCAATGCTCGCACCGTGGTAACGATGACGGCCGCATCCGGCTGTAGTCCCGCCTGGCGGCACTTAATATCGAAAAATTTCTCTGCCCCGAGATCGGCTCCGAACCCAGCTTCGGTAACAACGTAATCGACCAGCTTCAGTGCGGTCTTGGTCGCGATTACCGAGTTGCAGCCATGCGCGATGTTGGCGAACGGGCCGCCGTGGATGAAGACCGGGTTGTTCTCGATGGTCTGCACAAGGTTAGGCGCGAGCGCGTCCTTGAGCAGCACCGCCATGGCGCCCGAAGCGTTGATTTCCGACGCCCGCACCGGCTGGCGCGTGCGCGTTTGGCCAACGACGATGTTCCCGAGACGGCGCTGGAGATCCTTTAGATCGGTCGCGAGGCAAAAGGTTGCCATAACCTGGGAAGCGGCCGTGATATCGAAGCCGTCCTCGCGCGGGAAGCCGTTCGCCACACCGCCCAACGAGTTCACGATCGAGCGTAGGGCGCGGTCATTCATGTCGATGGACCGGCGCCAGGCGACACGCCGAGCATCTATGGCCGGCTCGGTACCCCAATAGATGTGATTATCGAGCATCGCCGCGAGCAGGTTGTTGGCAGCGCCGATTGCATGCAAATCGCCGGTGAAATGCAGATTTATGTCCTCCATCGGCACCGCCTGCGCATAGCCGCCGCCCGCAGCGCCGCCTTTAACGCCGAAGCAGGGTCCGAGGCTCGCCTCGCGGAGGCAGATCATCGCCTTTTTGCCAATATGGTTCAGCGCGTCTCCCAGCCCTACGGTGGTTGTCGTCTTGCCTTCGCCCGCGGGGGTCGGGTTGATAGCTGTGACGAGGATCAGTTTTCCGTTCGGCCGTGCAGCCAGCGAGCCGATATAATCGAGCGAGATTTTGGCCTTGTACTTGCCATAGGGCAGTACCGCGTCGCCGGGAATTCCGAGTTTCTCGGCGGCGACATCGATAATGGGCCGCATCGCCGCTTCCTGGGCGATCTCGATATTCGATTTTGGGTTTCGGTGCTGCTCCTCTCCACGCGCCACGGCAATCCTCCTCGGGGAATTTCCCCTATTTGCAAAGACCTTGACGCCAGGTCGTGCCGACGCCATGCAACCGAAGCAAGATGTCGCTCACCAAGTCGCCCCCGTCGGTCGTTGGGGTTTCGAGGGCCTGCCCTGATCGGCCATGAATTTCGTCACGACTCCGGCTCCCGCTCGGCGAGCTCCCGTAGAGCTGCGGTAACCCGGTCCGGAACGCGGCAGGACTTGCGTTCATCCGATCGCCAGTAATCGATCAGGGCGACCACTTCGGCGAAGTTCTTCGGGCGCCAGTCGCGAAGCTTGATGTGGATTCCAATACAATGATCCATCAGGTCTTCGGCTCTTGGCACATCATCGTCGCTGTAAGCGGCGCTTGCCGCTTCTTCCAGGCACCGTTCCGCCGCAATCAAGGCAAGCAGGTCACCTCCCCGCGCGAAGGCAAATGGGTCGCGCATGCTTGTGTCGGTCATGGCTTCCTCCCTTGTTCGCGTAGGACCCTGCCGGCGCGCGGCCACGGCATGCCGGCGTGCAACAATCGTCGTTCCGGAGATGAGCGTCCGGATTAGCCAGCAAAAAGTCGATCGCCACCCACTCGCTGCTCAATCCGGCCCGACGCAGGGTCAACCACGCACGGCTCTGCCGCTGGGGCGAGGGCGCCACGCGGGATCGGCACAAGATCATCGGGCCCGTCCGGAGCCGAGGTGATTGTGCGAAGCGAAGGGAGGGTGCTGTTTGGGGCAAGGCCGAGTCCTACCGCACGCGACACACGGTAGGAGTCATCAGCCAACTGGCGCTTACGGGGGACTCCATCCCCACCGGCGCTGGTTTTAACATGGCTGAGCGGCCGCGCCAATGGTGAGCCCGCCCGTGTTACGAGGGAGGCCGCGTTCGCGGTCCCGCGCTTGGCGCCCCTCCGCCGTTGAT
>JASHUW010000139.1 GCA_030039815.1 Alphaproteobacteria bacterium | reverse complement strand
AGAACGTGCGCGCGGCGCGCCACGCGCGGCTGGTCGTCGCCAACCACGCGCTGGTCATGGCGCAGGCGGCGCTGGGCGGGCTCGACGACGGCACGGTGCCGAGCCGCTATGTGTTCGACGAGGGCCATCATTTGCTGGAGGCGGCGGACGCGGCCTTTTCGGTGCGGTTGTCGGGCCGCGAAGGCCGCGAACTGCGGCGCTGGATCCTCGGCGCCGAGGCGACACGATCGCGCGCCCGCGGTCTGCAGCGACGCATCGGCGATCTGATCGAAGCCGACGAGGGCGGCAGCAAGCTGCTGATCGAGGCGCTGGTCGCGGCGCGCATCCTGCCCGGCGACGGCTGGCACCAGCGCATCGCCGAAGGCACCGGGCTGCCGGGGTTCGAGAGCTTTCTCGGTCTGGTGCGGCAGCAGGTGCTGGCGCGTTCGACCGGCCCGGACGCGGGTTACGGGCTCGAAGCCGAGGCGCGGCCGGCGGTCGAGGGCCTGGTCGAGGCCGCCGCGCGCCTGGCGGAAGGGCTCGACCGACTGGCGAGCGCGCTGATGCGGCTTGTCGGCCTGTTGCGCAAGCAGCTCGAGGACGCGGAGAACCCGCCCGACCCGGCGACGCGGCAGCGGCTCGACGCCGCGATCCGCGGCATCGAGCGCCGTGCCGCGATCCAGCTCGGCTCGTGGAGCGCGCTGCTGCGCGAGCTCGGCGAGCCGGCCGGCCCCGACAGCGTCGAGTGGCTGGCGCTCGACCGGTTCGAGGGCAACGAGACCGACGTCGCGCTCAACCGCAACTGGGTCGATCCCGGCATCCCCTTTGCGCGCCACGTCGCCCAGCCGGCGCACGGCATCGTCGTGACCTCGGCGACCTTGACCGACGGGGAGGCCGACCCGACCCTCGCCTGGAATCTCGCCGAGGCGGCAAGCGGGCTGCGCCATCTGCCGGCGAGCCCACGCGCGGCGCGCATCGCCTCGCCCTTCGATTACGCGGCGCAGACGCGAATCATCGTCGTCAACGACATCCCGCGCGGCGACATGGGCCAGGTCGCCGCTGGGTTCGCGGCGTTGATGCAGGCCTCGAAAGGCGGCGCGCTCGGCCTCTTCACCGCGATCAGCCGCCTGCGGATCGTGCATGAGCGGATCGCGCCGGTGCTCGAAGAGCGCGGCATCCTGCTGCTGGCGCAGCATGTCGACGCCATGTCGCCGTCGACGCTCGTCGACATTTTCCGCGCCGAGGAAAACTCCTGCCTGCTCGGCACGGACGCGGTCAGGGATGGGGTCGACGTGCCGGGCCGGTCGCTGCGGCTCATCGTCTTCGACCGGGTGCCGTGGCCGCGTCCGGACATCCTGCACCGCGCGCGCAAGCCGGTCTTCGGCGGCGCCAGCTACGAAGACCACATCGCCCGACTACGGCTGCGCCAGGCCTATGGCAGGCTGATCCGGCGCGCCGACGATCGCGGCGTCTTTGTCGTGCTCGACCGGCAATTGCCGTCGCGGCTGTTGACGGCGTTTCCCGACGGCGTGCGGGTCGATCGTCTGCCCTTGAGCGAAGCGGTTGAAGCGACGGCGCGTTTTCTCGACGAGAGTTATTGACCATTGGGCTTGACCATCAGCGCCAACGTCATCATCTGTCCGCGGATTTCGCAGAAAAGGACCGGCTTATGCTCGACCCTCACGGCGCGCTGATCTACACGATGGTCATCGTCACCGGCGCCGAAAGCCGGATTTCCGCAACCGAGCGCAACATCATCGGCGACATCGTCGGCCACCTGCCGGTGTTCCGCGGCTTCGACCGCAACAAGCTGTCGGGCCATCTCAACGACTGCGCCGAGCTGCTGGCGCGCGAGGACGGCCTGGAAGCGACGCTCGCCGCGATCAAGGAGGCGTTGCCGGCGCGGCTGCGCGAAACCGCCTACGCCATCGCCTGCGACCTCATCGCCTCGGACGGGGCGGCGACGCAGGACGAGCTGCAGCTGCTCGAACTGATGCGCGAAAGCTTCGAGATCGACCGGCTGATCGCCGCCGCGATCGAACGCGGCACGCGCGCCCGGTTCCAGAAAGTCTGAGCGGGAGGTCGCGGTGGCGAAGAGCCTGGAGGAACGCATCCGCGAGATCGAGGATCGGCTCGAAATCTACAATCTGATCGCGAGCCATCCGCCGAGCGCCGATACCGGCTCGCGTGCCCATGTCGCGAATGCGTGGACCGAAGACGGCACCTTCGACCGCGGCGCCGAGTTCGGCGGGCCGCAGCGGCAGAGCACCAGCGGCGGCGGCATCGACAACCCCGAGCACATGCGCGCGATCGGCCAGGGGCTGGCGCATTTCTCCGGGCTGCCCTACGTGCGGATCACCGGGAACACGGCATTCGCGATCTCCTATTTGCAGATCCTGGTGCCGGACCGCGTCGGCCCCGAGTTCGAGGTGCCCAATCACGGCAAGACGCGCGGCTTCCACGTTCACCGCGTGTCGGCTAATCGCTGGGATTTCGTGCGGACGGAAAAAGGCTGGAAGATCAGCAAGCGGCAGCTGCGCGCGCTCGACGGCAATGAAGGGGCGCGCGACATCCTGCTCGGCACGTTCGCGGAGTGAGGCGACAGCCCCTCAGGCCACCACCATTTCGGCGCTTTCTGCTTCGAGCTTCGCGATAGCCGTGTGGCCCACGCCGGGCAGGGTGACGGTGACGGTCGTCCCGACGCCGAGCTCGCTGGCAAAGGCGAGCCGCCAGCCGTGCAGCTCGATCAGCGATTTGGTCAGCGCGACGCCGAGGCCGGTGCCTTCGGTGCTCGCCTGGTGCGGGTTGTTCTCGACCCGGAAGAACGGCGTGCCGAGCTTTTCAAGATTGGCCGCCGAGATGCCGACCCCGGTATCGATGACCTCGAGCAGCGCGTCGCCGTTCAGCGATGACAGGCGCACCGTCACGGTGCCGCCGGCCGGGGTGAATTTCACCGCGTTGCCAATCAGGTTGAGCACGATCTGCTTGAAGGCGCGGCGGTCGGCGCTGATCGTCGGCGGCGCGTCGCGAACGTCGAGGTCGAGCGCGACCTCGCCGTTCTCGGCGCGGGGCCGGAGCATCCGCAGCGCCTCGTCGATATCGCCGGCAAAGGCAAAGGTTTCAAGCTGCAGATTGCGGTGGCCGGCCTCGATCTTGACCATGTCCAGCATGTCGCCGATCAGGTCGTGCAGGAAACGGCCCGAGCGCAGGATATCCTCGGCGTATTCCTTGTATTTCGCCGAGCCGAGCGGGCCGAAGAGCTGCGATACGATCACTTCGGAGAAGCCGATGATCGCATTGAGCGGGGTGCGCAGCTCGTGGCTCATCCGGCCGAGGAAATCCGATTTCGCGCGGTCGGCCCGCTCGGTCCGGGTCAGCGCGGCCGATAGCGCCTGCTCGGATTTTTCGAGGCGGCTGAACTGCACCGCGAGCGAACTGAACAGGATGGCGAAAACGATGACGGCGCAGATCGAGCCGAAACCGATGAAGGACGCCTGGCGCCGCCACGCCGCGAGCGCGGTGTGCTTGGGCACGGTCACCGACATGACCAAGGGGTAATCCTTGACGGGGCTTACCGCGATCTCGCGCATCACGCCATCGAGGTAGCCGCTCGTCTCATAGGTGCCGCCACCCTTCGCCACCATGTCGTACCACTGGGCGTTGCGCGGCACATAGGTCCCGAGCACCTGGTCCCGTGCCGGATCGCGGAACAGCACCATCCCGTCCTGGCGCAGGATCGCGACCGAGCCGTCTTGCGGCAGGCTGAGCGTTCTGTAGAAGTCCTCGAAATAATGCAGGTCGATCATCGCCTGCACCGTGCCGAGCAAAACGCCGGCACGGCTTTCGATGCGGCGCGAGATGAAGAGCGACCACCGCCCGGTCGTCCAGCTCTTGGCCGGCGCGCTGATAATGAGCGTGTCGCTGTCGGCTTTCACGGCGTCCCTGAAAAAGCCGTGATTGGCAAGGTTGGTCGAGGGCACCGGCCAGAAATTCGATGAATTGACCTGGACGCCGAGCGCGTCGGTGAGGAACAGCGCGTTCAGCTGCGGCAAGGCCTGCAGGCGATTGACGAGGAAGTCGTGGGTCGCCTCGCTCGCCATCTCGTGACGGAATTCCTCGGGGGTCGAGACACCGGCATGGGCGATGCGCTGGGTCGCCTCGCCGAGCACGAGATCGACCGATTCCATCGACCGCGACAGTTCCCCCGCGAGCACGATCCCGAGATTTGCGGTGTTCTGCCGCGATGCGTCGATCGCGTTGTCGTAAAGGTCCCACAGGCTGAGTCCCGCGCCGGCCAGCGTGACCGCGATCAGCAACGCGCCGACGACGATGATGCGTCGCGCCGCGCCGCCCTTCAGGATCGAAGCCACCCGCAACATGCGCAAACGAACCGCTCCCGGGCGACCGGCGGGCACCGTTTTTCCTGCCCGGGCCTCGCGCCTTTGCCGCGATTTTTAGGGGCTTGCCGTTAACGAGCGCTGAATTCGCGAAAAACTTAACCGCCGCTCGCCTTGTGCGGCAGCGCGCGACGGATCGCGTCCTGCACCTCAGGCGGCTGCGTCGCGACGGCATCGCACAGCCGGCGCATCTGCCGGCGCAAATCGTAGACCTGATCGAGCAGGCCCAGCACCAGGCCCATCGCCTCGTCATCGATCGCGAAATCGCGGCGGATGTCGAAGATCAATTCGACGCGCGCGACATCGACCTCGTGGAATATCCAGGCGTCGCCGCGGCGCTCGGGCAGCACCCAGCGGTTCTCGACCCAGCGCACCAGCTCGCGGCGTTCGAGACCGTGGAGGCGCAGGAGCATTTCGTCGAAGCCGATCATGACGTCATCCCGCGGCGCGGATCGGTGGGATGC
>JASHUW010000138.1 GCA_030039815.1 Alphaproteobacteria bacterium | reverse complement strand
TGTTGTTGATGCTCTTGCTGACGGCAACGATGGCTTGCGGGTCGATCGCCTTGCCCGAAAGATGCTGCTCGATCTCATGCTGCACTTCGGTGGGCAGGTGACCCGCGACCCGAACGCGGCCGGCAAAAGGCACGCTGATCGCGCCGTCACGCGCGACGGTCTGCTCGGGCAGTGTGACGCTGTGCGAGCCGGGCGCTATCTCGTCACTGGTCGCCGAAGCAAATAGGCCGCCGCCCGCCGCCTCCCACAACGTCACGACGAGACTGTCGCCGACGCCGATTGCCGGTTCTGGTGGAGCCCCATGCGCCGGGAAGCGCACGCTAAAGCCGGCTTGCCGGCGGAAAATCACGCTGTCGACGACGCGGTTATCGATATCGACGATATCAAAAGGCGGCTGCTTGTCGTCGGCCTGCTGGCTGACGATTTGGCTGGCGGTCGGGCCGGCGGTCGGCAGGGTGCTGCAACCAGCAAGAAAAAGCCCGACAACCACGGCGAGGCAGTCGAGCGTTCGCGGGGGGACGCGCGAACGGTAGCGCATCCCGTTAAAGTTACATATGTATGCTAATTATACAACCTGTAATTCGGTCGCGATCGTTCGCGCGGCGTAAACGCCCATCCAGCCGGTGGGGTCGAGCCAGCCCTTTTCGTTGCGCGGCGGCTGGATCGCGCGGATATGCGCGTCCGTGATTTCGCACAAATCGTCGATCGCCCGCGGCGGATCGACCTCGGTCGACCAGAAGAAGCGGGCGCTGCCGCCGACCTCGTGCTTGGCGACAAGGCAATTCGGCACGCCGCGCGCGGGATGGTATAAGCCGACCGCCGAGTAGCCATGTTGGTGGCTGACCACCATCACTCCCTCGGTTCCAGGGAACGCGTATTTCATCGCCGAGAACCAGCGGCACAAGGCGGCCAGCTCGCCTTCGGTGAATTCATAGCCGCCCGGGTCTTGAGAGGCAGCCGCCGCTGGCGGCGACATCGCCAACCGCCCCCTCAGCGGGAAGCGCACGACATTCGTTGTCTCGGACACGTCGTCTACTTTGCCCCCATGACCGAGATCCGCGTCGCCGCAGATCTTCCCCTCGCCACCCGCTTGCCAGCCCTTACTGCGATCGATAATTCCAAGAGGCGAATTTTAGCCGACTACTTCGCGTCAATGGCCGATACAGTAACGGTGCGCGGCACCCGCGAAGAATACAATCAAGGGCCAATTCCAAGTCAATTGAGCCACGGCATCCGCCGTGGCTTTTCCTCACGGCCGTTGCTTTTCGGTCACAGTTGCAAAAACGAGACAGACCGTGAAACCACCGGTTTCATTAGGATTTCACGGCGAATTGCGGCAATGCGGTCGCGTCGATCAGGCGGTTGTAAGCAAAAACCGTTGCTTGCGCCTTTACTTAGGGTCGGCTGGGACCTCGACCACCTGCTCAACGCGCACGGGCACCAGCCCGGCATGCTTCATGCGAAGCTCGTCGGCCGCCTTTGGCGACATGTCGATCAACAGGGAAGTACTGATCGGACCGCGGTCGGTGACCCGAACCACGACGGAGCGGCCATTCTCCAGATTGGTCACCCGGGCCAACGAATTGAGCGGCAAGGTGCGGTGAGCGGCGGTCGCATGGATCGTGTCGAGCCGCGAGCCGCTGCTCGTGCGACGCCCGACATAGCGGCCGCCATACCAGGCCGCGGTGCCGGTCTCAACCTTGCCAATCGGGCGGACGCACATGGGTTCGGGTTTTTCGGCCCTTTCATCACGGCTCTTGTTCGCTCTGGCGGCAAGCTTCGTTGCCGCCGGCCTCGCGATCTTGGCCCGCACAACATGGCCAGAGCTGGTCGAGGAAACCGCGGTGGCCGCGGCGAGACGGGCCATCGCATGCGTGACGGCGGCGGTTCGGACGGTGGCGTTGGCGGCGGCGTGCGCCGGAGGCTTGTCGGCCCGCGCACCGCCCGAGAACGCCAGCGAGGCAAGCGAAAAGACAATGGCGCAGCGCAAGTTCATACGCACCCGACCCCTCGTTGTTATTACGGAACGCAGCAGCGCAAACCCTCAGCGTGCGCCGTTATTCGGGTCAAAAATCGTTCGCATGTCAGGTGAGTGTCGTCCCGGATCGTTGGAGGAGCCGCCCGGGTGGGACGGGGGATTTAATGTACCTAGGCTAAACAGTTGTTTAACCGTTTGTCAACCACAAAGCGAATGAAAGGTGGAACCGTCTGAAGTTGCTCTAGACATAGGGTTTGCCTGTGGATTTTTTGTTACAATCGTTGTAACAAATAAATGTAGGGCGTTCTATTTAAGATTGGCACGAGCAATAAGTAATTGTTGTGGAACTCGACGATATACACGAGTTATTCACAGTGCCGGAACTTGCAAAGTCAGGTTGACCTAGCTTTGTTTGGGATGCCCCGGTGGGCGCGTAGAGGATTTGGGCAATCCCAGTCAAGATCAGCCGCTGGAAACGATAACCCACGGGGTATCGCCACACGTCGTTTTCGGCTCGACGTCAATAGTGGGAAGCGCTGCCCGAGCGCTATAAGATGGCGTCGCACGAAAAGGAGTGTTCCATGGCGGCAGCGGAACGTGCGGTCATCGTCGGCGCCGGATCGGGGTTGAGCGCCGCGCTCGCCCGCAAGTGCACGGCGGCGGGCATGCAGGTGTTTCTGGCGGCGCGCGACACCGCGAAGCTCGCGGGCCTCGTCAACGAGACCGGCGCCACGGCGTTCGCGTGCGACGCCACCAGCGCCGCCGATGTCGAGCGGCTGTTCGCGGCGATCGACGCCGGCGGCGGGATCGACCTCGTCGTTTACAATGCGAGCGGTCGGGCGCGCGGGCCGATCGTCGATCTCGATCCCGCGGCGGTCGAGCAAGCGATCAAGGTCACCGCCTTCGGGGGTTTTCTGGTCGCTCAACAGGCCGCGAAGCGGATGGTCAAGCAGGGCCATGGCACGATCCTCTTCACCGGCGCCAGCGCCGGGGTCAAGGGCTATCCCCGCTCGTCGTCCTTCGCGATGGGCAAGTTCGCGCTGCGCGGCCTCGCGCAGAGCCTCGCGCGTGAATTGCATCCGCAAAACATCCATATCGGCCACTTTGTCATCGACGGCGGCATTCTCAAGGACAACGACCCGCGCGCCAACAGCGCCGGACCGGACGCGCTGCTTGACCCGAACGCGATCGCGGAGACCTATCTCCAATTCCACCGCCAGGCGCGCAGCGCCTGGGCGTGGGAGATCGAGCTGCGGCCGTGGGTCGAGACATTTTAGGAGCAAAGGTGATGAACAAATACACCTGCACGCGGATATCGATCAGCGACATCGTTTACGCCACGCTGGTTGCCGAGAGCGAGGACCGGGCGCGCGAGATGGCGATGGCGGAAGCGACCAAACGCGGCTACGGCGCCGGACGCCCGCGAAGCTGGAGCGTGCGCGTGCTCGAGGAAGGCGTCGAGGGGCCGGCGCAGATCCTCGATTGCGGCAACCGCGAGGCTTGATATTGGGCCCGATTTGACTTTTTGGCGCAATTTGCTATCTCTCTGCCATGACCTTTGCGCGTGACGAGCTGCGACTTACCTCCTCGGCGTCCTGATCCGGCGCCGAATTCGCTCGTCTTGCCCCTCGCGTGAGGGGCGTTTGCGCAAGTGGTGTTGTCATGATTTCGGTCTATCGAAGATTTCGGGGTTTTCGCGTCGGCGGTCGCATGCTGCGACTTAGCGGCGGTCGGCGGGGCTGACCGCCGGCCGGTTTCCACGCGAATTTGTTTCATGGCCGCCCCATCCGATGCGCTGGCGGCCTCCCGATAGGAGTTTCCGATGTCATCGATGCCGATCCACAAATACCGACCCTTCGCCCCGATAAACTTGCCCGACCGGCAATGGCCGTCGCGGGTCATCGACAAGGCGCCGACCTGGTGCAGCGTCGACCTGCGCGACGGCAACCAGGCGCTCATCGAGCCGATGGGCCCGGAAAAGAAGCGCCGCCTGTTCGACATGCTGTTGAAGCTCGGCTTCAAGGAGATCGAGGTCGGCTTTCCGGCCGCCTCAGAGACCGATTTCTCCTTTGTCCGCGAGATCATCGAGCAGGATCTGATCCCCGAGGACGTGACGATCCAGGTCTTGACCCAGTCGCGCAGCGAGTTGATCGACAAGACCTTCGAGGCGCTGCAGGGCGCGCGGCGGGCGATCGTGCATCTCTATAATTCGACGTCCGAGTTGCAGCGCCGGGTGGTCTTCGGCCTTGACAAAAGCGGCATCACCGACATCGCGGTAACCGGCGCGCGGCAAATCCGCGATCTGGCCGAGGCGATGCGCGGCACCGAGATCGTCTACCAGTACTCGCCCGAAAGCTTCACCGGCACCGAGCTCGACTACGCGGTCGAGATCTGCGAGGCGGTGATGGATGTGTGGCGGCCGACGCCCGAAAAAAAGATGATCGTCAACCTGCCGGCGACGGTCGAGATGGCGACCGCGAATGTCCATGCCGACCAGATCGAATGGTTCGGGCGCCACATCCGCGACCGCGACAGCCTGATCCTGAGCCTCCACCCGCACAACGATCGCGGCGCGGCAGTGGCGGCAACCGAGCTCGGGCTGATGGCCGGCGCCGACCGGGTCGAAGGGACGCTGTTCGGCAATGGCGAGCGTACCGGCAATGTCGACATCATCACGCTGGCGCTCAACCTGTTCAGCCAGGGGGTCGATCCGGGCCTGACGATCACCGATATCGACGAGGTCGTCCGCACCGCCGAGTACTGCACGCAGCTGCCCGTCCACCCGCGCCACCCTTATGCCGGTGAGCTCGTCTACACCGCGTTTTCCGGCTCGCATCAGGATGCGATCAAGAAGGGGTTCGACGCGCTCAAAAAGCGTAACGACGATTTTTTCGAGGTGCCCTACCTGCCGATCGACCCAAAAGACCTCGGCCGCACCTACGAGGCGGTGATCCGGGTCAATTCGCAATCGGGCAAGGGCGGCGTCGCGTATCTCCTCAAGGAGGATCATGGGCTTGATCTGCCGCGGCCGCTGCAGATCGAATTCAGTCGCGTCGTCCAGGAGGTGACCGACCGCACCGGCAAGGAAATGACCAGCGCGGCGATCTGGGAGCTGTTCCAGCAAACCTATCTCGACGGCGGCATCCGGCTCATTGATTACAGCCTCTTGCCCGAGCCGCGCGCCGGCGAGCGGCGGATCGCCGCGAAGATCGTCGCCGATGGCGCCGATCGGCAGATCGAAGGCGTCGGCAACGGGCCGATCGCGGCCTTTGTCGACGCGCTGCGGCGCGAATGCGGCATCGATTTCACCTTCCTCGACTACCACGAGAATGCGGTCGGGTCCGGCGCCGACGCCCAGGCCGCGGCCTATGTCAAGGTGCGCGGCGAGGGCGAGGAGACGCTGCACGGCGTCGGCATCGATAGCGATATCGTCACCGCCTCGCTGAAGGCGGTGGCGAGCGCCGCCAACCGGGTACGCAAGGCGGCGGCCTATTGATCGCGACCGTATGGCGTAGCACCCGCCCGCGCGTCGCGTGGGCGGGTGTCCTGCTCGGCGCCGGTCTGGCGCTCGCCGCGCCGGCATTGGCCAACGACACCACGGCCGAGCTCGCCGCGGGCGGTCTCGAATTCGTGCGCAACCCGGATGTCGAGATGCGCTCGGAGCAGCTCTTCATCTCTCCCCAGCAGGTCCGGGTCACCTACCATTTCTTCAATACGACCGATCAGGCCGTGACTAACCTCGTCGCCTTTCCGCTGCCCGACATTACCGTCGACAACCCGGATTGGAACGTGGTCGTGCCGACCGACGACCCGGTCAACTTCCTCGCCTTCTCGACCCAGGCCAATGGCCAGCCGGTGACGACCCAGGTCGAACAGAGGGTATCGGCGATGGGTGTCGATCGCACGGAGCTCTTGCAGAGCCTCGGCCTCCCTCTCGCGCCGCAGCTCAAGGCGACGTACGAGGCGCTCGACGCGTTGCCGAAGGACAAGTGGCAACAGCTCATCGACCTGGGAATGGCCGAGACGTACGAGTACGGCACTACCCCTGACGGCAAGATGACGACGCATCTCGAGCCGCGCTGGACGCTGCGCAGCACCTATTATTGGCGGCAGACCTTTCCGCCGAAGCAAGAGCTCGTTATCGAGCACCAGTACAAGCCGAGCGTCGGCGCCAGCGTGGGAACCGAGGTTGGAGCCCCGCCCGTCAAAAATGACCCGCAATTCGCCGCCGATCTCAAAAAGCAGCTCGACGCCTACACCGCGAAATACTGCATGGATGCGAGCTTCATCGCCGCCGCCGCGGCGGCCCAGCAAAAGGCCAAACAGAGCGGCAAGGACACGCTGCTCGGCGAAAAGCGCATCGACTACATCCTCAAGACCGGCGCCAACTGGGATGGGCCGATCAAGGATTTCACGCTGACCGTGGACAAGGTCGAGCCGAATGCGCTGTTGAGCTTCTGCGGCACCGGGGTCAAGAAACTGTCGCCGACCCAGTTCCAGGTCCACTACACCGATTATGACCCCGCAAGCGACTTGGCGATCCTTATCCTCACCACCAACACCGCGCAGCAATAGCCGGAGCCGAGAATGGCCGGAACCATGCCCGGAACCGTCATCGCCGTCAGCCGCAGTTCCGGCCACACCTTCTCGAAACCGAACCAGGTCAGCATCCGCCTCATCGAAGGGCTCGGGGTCCTGGGCGACGCGCATCTGGGTGTGACCGTCAAGCACCGCTCGCGCGTCGCCAAGGACCCGACCGTGCCCAATCTGCGGCAAGTGCACCTGATCCACGCCGAACTGATGGATGAGCTCGAAGCCGCCGGCTTCCGCGTCCGGCCCGGGGACATGGGCGAGAACGTGACCACGCGCGGGGTTGACCTGCTCGGCCTGCCGACCGGCGCGATCCTGCGACTTGGTGCCGAGGCGGCGGTCGAGGTGACCGGGCTGCGCAACCCGTGCCGTCAGCTCAACGATTTCCAGCCCGGGCTGATGAACGCGACGCTCGACCGCGACGCTGACGGCAATCTGATCCGCAAGGCCGGGATCATGGGGGTCGTGCGCGCCCCCGGCGAGATCAAGCCGGGTGACCGGATCGAGGTCGAATTACCGCCGGAGCCACGGCGGAAACTGGAGCCGGTCTAGCTACGCTTGCTGTCAATCCGGGGCATCGCGCAGCGATGAACCCGGAACCTCGCAAGCCAGGCTTTCGCCTGGGCTCTCCTATTTTTCGGGATGACGATGTTGGGCAGCTACCGTGGCCCGCGGCCGGGCTGCGGATCGACGCCCATGCGGCCGGATCGGTTCTGATAGAGATGCACTTCCTTGCGCATCGGCCGCGGCGGCTCGCCTTCGAGCCAGAGGCGGTAGAGCAGGCGCTTTTTGGCCGGGTCGTCGTAGTCGACGAAGGCGGTGCGCGCGTGCAGCATCTCGTAATTGTTGATGAACGAGGCTTCGCCTGGCTTGAGCGTCAGTTCGAGGCGCACCTCGTCGCGCTGCGCGACTCCCTCGAAAAACGCCAGCGCCTCTTTCTCCAATTCGGATAGCGGCTCGCTCAGCGTATCGGCGCCGCGGTCGATGACCCCGCGCACAAACCGCGTCGAGAGCACGCCATCCTCTGCTGAGAAGATCGGCACGCGGTAAGGGGTCACCGGCTCGTCCTCGGGCGCTTCCTCGCCGCGCCGGTCGCAGCGGAAGCCGCGTTCGAGCACCGCGAGGTATTCGGGGTGCTCGCGGGCGACGATCTCGTGCACCTTCAACGAGCTGGCATAGATGCTCATGCCGCCTTCCCTGGCGTCGCGCACGCAGAGGAGGCCGACGATCTCGGCCGAGTCGGTGTGGAGCGACAATTCGCGCGCGGTGGTGTAGCCGCGCGAGGCCTTCTCGACATTGGTCACATGGCCGAGATAGTCGCCGTCGGCGCTTTGCGAACAGCCGCGGCCGAAATGCGCGCCGATGCCCCAATAGAGCGTCCGCATCTCCTCG
>JASHUW010000137.1 GCA_030039815.1 Alphaproteobacteria bacterium | reverse complement strand
GCCGGTGACGTCGATCGTGACGAATTTTTGCGCGCCCTCGCCATCGCGCGCGATCTGCTTGGCGAGGTCGATCATCACCCCGCGCAACGCGGCGCGGAACCCGGCGAGGCGCGGGTCGCCGGGGTCGGAAATCGCCAAATGACGGGTACATCCTGTCGCGCAGAGCAGCACCGTGTCGCTGGTCGAGGTGTCGCCGTCGACGGTCATGCAATTGAACGACACCTCGGTCGCCTCGGCGAGCAGCGCCTGCAGCACCGGCGCCGGCAGCGCCGCGTCGGTGAAGACATAGCTGAGCATCGTCGCCATGTCGGGCGCGATCATCCCCGAGCCCTTGCAGAACCCGTTGATCCGCACCGGCGTGCCGTCGATCGACGCGGTCGCGGTGGCGCCCTTGGGGAAGGTGTCGGTGGTCATGATCGCCCGCGCCGCCTTTTCCCAGGCTCCGGCGCTCGGATCGAGCAGGGGCATAATGTGGGGCAGCGCCGCGCTGATCCGGTCGGCCGGGGGCGGCTCGCCGATGACGCCGGTCGAGGACAGGTAGATGTCCCGCGGGTCGCAGTCGAAGAGCCGGGCCGCGGTCGCGGCGGTGCTCTCGCAGACCTGCCAGCCGGCGCGACCGGTGAAGACATTGGCGTTGCCGGAATTGACGACGACAGCGCGCACCGTGCCGCGGGGCAGGCATTGCTGGCACCAAATGACCGGCTGGCCCGGCATCGTCGACTGGGTGAAGACGCCGGCGACGGTGCTGCCCGGCGCCAGCTCCACCAGCATCACGTCGTCGCGGCCCTGATAGCGGATGCCGGCGGCGTAGGACGCGAGGCGCACGCCGGCGATCGGCGACATGGCGGGGAACGCGACGGCGTTGGGCGATACGGTCGGCATCTCGGGCCTCCAGGCTGCGCCGTCATGTTGCACATCGACGCCGCGGGAACAAGACGGCGGGAACGCACGGCGCGACATGTGGTTTGATTGACACCCCGGCCGTGCGGACCTATCTACGGAACCAGTCGCCGTGCGCTCTGCAATCGCCCTTTTCCCGCCCTCGAGGTCCTCATGTTAGGCGCCCTAGCCCGGCGGCTGTTCGGCTCAGCCAACGATCGCTACATCAAGAGCCTGTCGTCGCTCGTCGCGCAGATCAACGAGCTCGAGCCGGAGCTGGAAAAGCTGTCGCCGGAGGCGCTGCGCGACAAGACCGCCGAGTTCCGCCACCGGCTCGACGAGGGCGAGGAGCTCGACGACCTGCTGGTCGAGGCCTTCGCCACGGTGCGCGAGGCGGCCAAGCGCACGCTCGGGCAGCGCCATTTCGACGTGCAGCTGATGGGCGGCATCGTGCTGCATCGCGGCATGATCGCCGAGATGAAGACCGGCGAAGGCAAGACGCTGGTCTCGACCCTGCCGGTCTATCTCAACGCGCTGACGGGCAACGGCGCCCACGTCGTCACGGTCAACGACTACCTGGCGCGGCGCGACGCCGAGTGGATGGGCCAGATCTACAATTATCTCGGCATGACAGTCGGCTGCATCGTTCACGAGCTGGACGACCCGCAGCGGCGCGAGCAGTACCTGTGCGACATCACCTACGGCACCAACAACGAGCTCGGCTTCGACTATCTGCGCGACAACATGAAGTTCCGGTTGGAGGACATGGTCCAGCGGCCGTTCAACTACGCGATCGTCGACGAGGTCGATTCGATCCTGATCGACGAGGCGCGCACGCCGCTCATCATCTCGGGGCCGACCGAGGACAATTCAGAGCTGTACAACCGCATCGACAAGCTGATCCCGCCGCTCGACGACGAAGATTTCGAGAAGGACGAAAAGCAGCGCACCGTCGCGCTGACCGAGGAGGGCGTCGAGAAGATCGAGGAGATGCTGCTGTCGAGCGGCCTGATGGCGGGCGGCTCGCTCTACGACATCCACAACGTCTCGCTCGTCCACCACGTCAACCAGGCGCTGCGCGCGCACAAGCTGTTCGCGCGCGACACCGACTACATCGTCAAGGACGACAAGATCGTCATCATCGACGAATTCACCGGCCGCATGATGGAAGGCCGCCGCTATTCCGAAGGGCTGCACCAGGCGCTCGAGGCCAAGGAAGGCGTCACCGTCCAGAACGAGAACCAGACCCTCGCCTCGATCACCTTCCAGAACTATTTCCGGCTTTATCCCAAGCTCGCCGGGATGACCGGCACGGCGATGACCGAGAGCGAGGAATTCGGCGACATCTACAAGCTCGACGTCATCGAGGTGCCGACCAACGTCGCCGTCCAGCGCCTCGACACCGACGACGAGGTCTACCGCACGACGCGCGAGAAATACGACGCGATCGTCCAGCAGGTGCTGGAATGCCGGGAGCGCCAGCAGCCGGTGCTGGTCGGCACGGTGTCGATCGAGAAGTCGGAGGCGCTCAGCGAGGTCTTCAAGCGCCACAAAATCCCGCACAACGTGCTGAACGCCCGCTACCACGAGCAGGAGGCGTATATCATCGCCCAGGCCGGCGTGCCGGGCGCGGTGACGATCGCCACCAACATGGCCGGCCGCGGCACCGACATCCAACTGGGCGGCAATCTCGACATGCGGCTGCGCGGCGAGCTGCAGCAGATCGAGGACCCGGCCGAGCGCGACAAGCGTGCCGCCGCGATCCGCGCGGAGATCGCCCAGGCCAAGGAGGTAGTCGTCGCTGGCGGCGGGCTCTTCGTCGTCGGCAGCGAGCGGCACGAGAGCCGGCGCATCGACAA
>JASHUW010000136.1 GCA_030039815.1 Alphaproteobacteria bacterium | reverse complement strand
CGCGAGAAATCGGCGGCGGACTAGCCTCTGATTGTCATTGCGAGCGCAGCGAAGCAATCTCCTTCCGACTTAGCTCAACAAGGGGAGATTGCCGCGTCGCGCTGCGCACTCCTCGCAATGACAGGCGTCCGATGACAAAACCCTTTGCCGGCATTCGCATTCTCGATTTCACCCGCTATGTGGCGGGGCCGTACGGCACCTATCAGCTCGCGCTGCTCGGCGCCGACGTCGTCAAGATCGAGCCGAAAACTGGTGACGAGATGCGCCAGTCGCAGGTCTCGAAGGAATGGGCGGCGAAGGGTCTCGGACCCTCGTTCATGGGTATCAACTCGAACAAGCGCAGCCTGACGCTCGACCTGCAGAAGCCGCAGGCGGTCGAGATCGTCAAACGCCTGGCCAAGCCCGCCGATGTCGTCTGGGAGAATTTCCGCCCCGGGGTCATGGAGCGCTTCGGCCTCGGCTATGACGTGCTGAAACAAATCAACCCGCGGCTGATCTATTGCGCCGTCTCCGGTTTCGGGCAGAACGGCCCGGAGCGCGGCACCGCGGCGTTTGATGGCAAGCTGCAGGCGATGAGCGGCATCATGTCGATCACCGGCCACGAGGATAAAGGTCCGACCCGCGCCGGCTTTGCGCTGTGCGACACGATCGGGGCGATGACCGCGGCGTTCGCGGTCGCCAGCGCGCTCTATCAGCGCATCGTGACCGGCGAGGGCCAGTTCGTCGATGTGTCGATGCTCGATGCGGCTTTGGCGTTCATTCCGGGCCAGGTCGCCGAGTACACCGTCGCCGGGCACATCCACCGCCAGTTCGGCAATCTGTCGTCGACCGGCAAGGTCACCGGCAACCGCTTCAAGGCCGGCGAGGGCGATCTGATGCTGGCGGTGATGACCGAGCGGCAATTCGCCAATCTGATGAAGGGGCTCGGCCGCGAGGACGCGCTCGCTGACCCGCGTTTCGCCGACTGGCCGTCACGCTCGAAGAACGAGCCAGCCCTGCGCACGATCATCGAGGACGCGCTCGCCTCCGACAGCGCCAAGAACTGGGAGCGGCGGCTCACCGCGATGGACGTGCCGTGCGCCGGCATCTGGGCGATTTCGGAGATCGTCCATCACCCGCAACTGGCGCATCGCGACGTGCTGCAGAAGGTGCCATCGCCCGATGGCGAGCTGATGCTCGTCGGCTCCGGGTTCCGCCTGGCGCACGGCAGCGGCGGCATCGACCGGCCGCCACCGCGCATCGGCGAGCACAATGCCGAAATCCTCGGCGAAGCCGGGTATGGCTCGGCGGAGATCGCCGCCCTGGCCGAGGAAGGCGTGGTCTAGCTTAGCCCACCAGCTTCTTCAGCCGCGCGGCCATCGCGTCGGAGCTCTCATCCGGCGTGAGAGTGGCGGTGAACCGGCCCTGCGGATCCATGATGTAGATAAGCGCGCTGTGGTCCATGTCGTAACCGCCGCCGGCCGTCGGGTGCTTGGCGTAATACACCTTATAGTCCTTTGCCGCCTGTGCCACCTCCGCCGCCGTTCCGGTCAGGCCTTCGATCGGCGCGCCGAAGCTTTCGACATAGGATTTGAGTACCGCCGGCGTGTCGCGGTCGGGATCGACGCTGATGAAGACGATGCCGACATCGTTCTTTTTCGGGCCGAGCTGGTCGAGCGCCAGCGACAGGTCGTTGAGCGTCGTCGGGCAGACGTCGGGGCAATGCGTGTAGCCAAAGAACACCAGGTTCCATTTGCCCTTCAGGTTGGCGTCGGTAAACGGCTTGCCGTTCTGGTCGACAAGGCTGAATTTGCCGCCGATCGCGGCGGCGAGCGGGCTGCCGGCGATGCCGTGACCCTGCTCGCGGAACGCGAGGGCGATCAGCACCCCGGCGACCAGCACCAGCACCCCGGCAAACGCCGTCGCCATCAACACGAAGGGCGGCCCGCCGCCCTTCGCGGAAGTGCGAGGCTTCGATGCGCGAGCCATTGTCCGCCTCCGTCAGTGCTTCATCGGCATGTTCATGCCGCCGCTGGACTCGCCGCCGGGCCCCATAGAGCCAACCTTCTCGACCGTGACATTGACTTGTTTGGCCCCGGCCTTGGCGAAATCGAGGGTCAACGGAAAGGTCTCGCCTTCCTTGAGCGGCTTGGCGAGACCGGTCAGCATGATGTGGTAGCCGCCTGGCTTCAGCGTGACCGGCTTGCCGGCCGGCAGGTCGATCCCCTCGACCGGGCGCATCTTCATGACATTGCCCTCCATGGTCATCTCGTGGAGTTCGGTTTTTTGCGCCGCCGGGGTCGAGGCGCCGGTCAGCCGGTCGCCGGTCGGCGATTCCACCGTCACATAGGCGGCGGCGGTCTGCGCGCCTCCGGGCGTGGCGCGCGCCCAGGCATTGGTGATTTGAACGTCGCTGCCCTGCGCCAGTGCGGCGCCGGAAAACAGCATCAGGCTCGCGCCGAGCGCGAGCAGTTTCGATCGCATGATGATCCTCCTGCAAAGGGTGATACCGTGCAGCACGCTGCGCCGGCTCGGTCGAACTTG
>JASHUW010000135.1 GCA_030039815.1 Alphaproteobacteria bacterium | reverse complement strand
GACCCGCCGAACCGCCGGCGAAACGTCCCGCCGGCGGCCGCGCGACGGCGTCGGGCATGGTTGGCCCATGGGAGGAGCGTGCAAGACCAGCGATGACCCCAATACCGGCGGCACGATCAGACGGCATGGCAGAGGGTTTCCTTTCCTCGGCACCTGGCGGCGTCGCCGCTGGCGTCGCCCAAATCCGTTGAAGCGCGAATAATCTAACCGGCTCTTGAATAAAATCATGTTAATTGATGCTTAGCTGTTCGCTAAGGACTTTGGTTAATCAATTATTACTGTCATCAATCAAAAATGAGGAAATTCACCACGGTGATGATATGGGAGAATCATTGTGAGATTCTTCACCAATAGCGAAAACCTCTGAGATCGCCGCAGTTTCTCACTTGCGATAGCGGCGTTCGCGCTCCGGGCGATCGCGGTCGCGTCCCCTTACATTCGGCGGCCCAGTGCTTACCGGTCCTCGCGCTCGGCGAGCCAAGCGGCGATGACCGGCTCGGGGATCGTAAAGCCTTGGTCGAGCACCTCTGCCTGCCCCACCCGGTCAGTGCGGAAATGGCGGATGTCGTTGCGCAGCTCGCACCAGGCGCAGACCAGCGTCGCCTCGACGTAGTAGGCGACGGCAAACGGCTGGATCACCCGCAGCGTCTCGCGGCCCTCCTCGTCCCGGTAGGCGATGCGCATTTTGCGGCCGTCGCGGATCGCGTGGCGGATCGTCGTCGGCAGGTCGCGCTGCGCCGGCACCGGCGCTCCGCTCTTCGAGACAAAGACCGGCGTGGCGCCGAGATAGTCGCGCAGCGGGTCGGGCACCACCAGCGTCACCTTGGAGAGCACGCTTTCGGCCGCCTTCTGCAGCCCGGGGTCGCCGGTACGCGCGAGCATGCGCACGCCGACCGCGATCGCCTCCGCCTCGTCCTCGGTGAACATCAAGGGCGGCAACTCGAAGCCGCGCCGCAGCACGTAGCCGATCCCCGCCGCGCCGTCGATCGGGATGCGCCGCGCCTGCAAGGTCGCGATGTCGCGATAGACCGTGCGGACGGTGACCTCCAATTCGTCGGCGATCGAAGCGGCGGTAACCGGCTGCTTCGCGGCGCGTAGAATCCGCAGGATGTCGAACAGCCGGTCGGCACGGCGCAGCGGCATCGATCGCTCCTGACAAAACGCTGTCAGGAGGACGAGCGTACAGTCTCGTCATCCGCTGGCAAGGAAAACGCGATGATGCAAAGTGACGTACGAGCGATCCCGTGGTCGTTGGACGGAAAAGCCCGGCGCTTCCGGATCGGCGAGGCCCTGCGCCGCGCTTGGTTGCGGCTGATCTCGCTGCCGGATCAAGGCGCCGCCGCGAAGCCGCTGCCGCCCGAATTTTTTCGCTTCCCTCGTTTCTAGGAGATGACGATGCCGAGCACCCGAACAAATCCCGACGATGTCGCCTGGACCCCGTGGACCGAAGTCTTCGGCGAAGGCGCCTTCTACCAAGGCAAACCCATCATCGAGGCCAAAACCCTGAGCGACCGCCGCGCCGAAGGCGCCGGCATCGCCTACCTGCTGCGCTTCCGCCCGCCCGAAGGTAAGCTGATCAAGATCGTCGCGGTCGCGCGCTCTGACGAGCACGTCTTCAATCTCTCCGGTGGGCGATCGACAAAATCGGGCCAGCCGGTCAGCAACGCGGGTGGGTACTCCCTCAACCCCGAAGGCCAGCCGCACAGTGCGATGGTCGCCGCCGAGACCACCGCTTTCGTGCTCTATACCGGCGAGCCGGATGAGGTGGAATCGGTCGAGGTCATCGATATCGCTCCAGCGCTCGGAGATGCGGCGTGAGCGCCGAGCCGGCGATCGCCGTCAGCGCCGAGCGCGACCCGCGCGCGGAGGAGGTGATCGTCGCCGGTCTCGACGCCTACAACAAAGAGAAGATCGGTCGCGTCGACCACCAGGCGCTCGACGTACTGGTGCGCGACGAAACCGGCGAGATCGTCGGCGGCATCGTCGGCCATACCTCGCTGCGGCTGTTCTTTCTCGACCTGTTCTATCTGCCGAAGGAAATGCGAGGCGGCGGTTTGGGGAGCCGGCTCATCCGCCAGGCCGAGGATGAGGCGCGGCGGCGCGGCTGCACTTCCGCCTTTGTTTACACCGTCACCTTCCAAGCCCCCGAGTTCTACGAACGTCACGGTTACCGCCGGTTCGGCGAAATCGCCTGTCCGCCGGACGGCGCGACGCGGATTTTCCTCAGCAAAAGCCTCGCCTAGGGCACCGGGTCGAGGCAGGGCCGATAGACTTGGCCGGACGCCTCATATACGCCGCACAAGAGGCCGTTGTCGATATGCATATCGATGTAGCGCGTGCAGTCGAACGAGCGGCCGTCGCTGGTTCGCTTGCAGCTGCGCGGCCGGTCGTAGAAATACGTGTCGACCGCCGAGACGGGTTTCGGCTGCCCCGCCTGGCGCAGCACGGTGCCCGAGACCCGCACGGAAACGGTCGTTTCGGTGACCTGGTCGATGGCGAAATCGACCTCGGTCATACCGATCTGGCCGCGCCAGCGCCCCGGATGCAATGGCTCGCGATCGCCGAT
>JASHUW010000134.1 GCA_030039815.1 Alphaproteobacteria bacterium | reverse complement strand
AAACCGGCTGGGGCCGCTCCGTCGTTGGCAACAATCTGTTCGGCATCAAGGCCGGACCGTCATGGACAGGCGGAAAGGTCGAGGCGGCAACGCATGAATACGAAAACGGCGAGATGGTCGGTATTGTGGACGCCTTCCGCTCCTACCCGAGCGCGGAGGCTTCCGTCGCTGATTTCGTGTCGCTGGTGGCCAACAATCCGCGCTACAGGGCCGCGCTCGGCGCCGGCGAGAACGTCGCCGCCTATGCCCACGGCTTGCTCTCGGGCGGCTGGGCGACCGACGTTGATTACGCCCACAAGCTGCAGACGGTCGCCACAAGCCCGTCGCTCGCGGCGGCCACCGGCGCCGCCGCGAGCGTGCCGTCTTCAGGTGTGGGGCCGCCGGTCTCGCTGATACCGGCGAGCTTTACCGTACCGAGCCGGTAGCGCGGTGGCGAGCGTATGATGATCGACGATACGACCGCGCTGATCACGCGGGAATACCGCGTCGCACGCCGGCTCGCTCGGCTGTTTCGCCTTGAGCGTTCGGCCGGCTTTGCGCGCCGCTCGGCAGATGTCGCGCGGCGGTTGCTTGAACGCCGTGGTGCGGTCATCGACGAACTGATGCGGCTCGACGCAAAACGCCTGTCCCTTGCGCCGTGGGCGACGGCCGAGCTCGACATCGCGATGAGCGCGCTGGCGCGCGAGGTCGATCGCGCCGAGCAGCATTGCCAGGAACTCCTCGCCGAACTCGGCGGCGAGCTTAAGCGGCGGCGCGGTCTCGGCACCGCGACCGGGCTGCGCGACGGCGCTGACGGGCGCCTGCTCGGGAGCGTCTGAGATGTCCGGGCTCAGCCAAGTCATCAATTCCGGCTGGAGCGGGCTCGAGGCGGCGTCGCAAGCGCTGGAGACCGTCTCGAACAACACCGCGAACATCAACACGCCGGGTTATAACGTCGAATCGGTGCAGCAGGTCGAACTTCCAGGCGTGAATGGCGGACCGGGATCGGGTACTCAGGTCACGTCGATTCAGCGCGCCTATGACCAATTTGTCTTCAGCCAGATGGTCAATGCCAGCTCGGCCAGCCAGGCAGCGCAGGTCGTACAGAACAACGCGGAGAATTTGACGGCGGTCTTTCCGGTTACTTCCGGCGGCAGTGGTGGGCTCGGCGCTACTCTCACCAGCTTTTTCTCCGGGATGAACGGCGTCAGTCAGGATCCGAGCAGTATGGCCAATCGCCAGACATTCCTCAGCGACGCCCAGGCGCTCGCCGCCAATTTGAACTCGATCGGCAGCCAGCTCGCCTCGAACCTGTCCTCGCTCAATGGGCAGCTCAGCAACGCCGTCACTCAGATCAACACGCTGACTCAGCAGATTGCCAATCTCAACAGTCAGATCGAGACGCAGAGCGCCGTCGGGGGTGCGGGCCCGCCCGTCGCGCTGATGGACAGCCGCGACAACCTCGTTCAGGAGCTCGGCCAGGAGGTGGGCATCACCGTCGTTGCCGGGCCGAACAACACCGACAACATCTTCACCACCGGCGGCGCATCGCTCGTTGCCGGCGGTACCTCGTCCAACCTCGTTGCAACCTCCGGCAGCTACGGCGGAACCAGCCTGTCCGTCGTCTATCAGCCGACCGGGCAGGACATCACCGCCGGTCTTAGCGGCGGGACGATCGGCGGCGTCCTTACCTCGCAGACGCAAGTCATCGCAGCGCAGAACGCGGTCGGCGCCATCGCCACGGCTGTTTCGGCCGCAGTCAATACGCAGCAATCGCTGGGGCTTGACCTCGATGGCGCGCAGGGTGGCGACCTTTTCTCCGTGGGCGGCCCGACCGTGCTTGCCGATCAGTCGAATTCCGGCAGCGGAACGCTCACGGCTTCGATCACCAACAGCAATGCCTTCACTCCCGGTAATTTCATCGTCGCCAAGACCGCCGGCGGCTACGAAGCGACCAACATCGAAACCGGACAAGTCACCGCGCTCGGTAACGGGCCGACCGTCAGCTTCGACGGAATGACGCTCGCGGTCTCGGGCACCATCAACACCGGCGATTCGTTCGAGGTCGAGCCGACCCTGACCGCGGCGCAGACCATAAAGGTGGTCACGACCGACCCAGGCGCGATCGCGGCGGCCTCGCCGTATGTCGCCACACCCGGCAGCAACCTCGGCAACGTCACCGCGAGTGCTTTCAGCGCGGCGGCGAGTGGTTCGCTGCCCGCCGGTACAGTTATCGTGCCGGCAACGCAATTCGGGCAGAACATGACCGTCAAGTTTACCTCGGCGACGACGTTCAACGTGCTCAACGCCGGCAATGCCGTGATCGCGTCGGGCAGCTTCAGCGCGGCGAACGGCGCGGAGGTCGCGATCGCCTATCCGAGCCCGCCGGCGCCGGCTGGAGAGGTCGCCGAGTTCACCTTGTCGTCCGGCACGCCGGCGGCGGGCGACACCTTTTCTCTCACCCCCGGCGGCGTCAACAGCAATGGCAATATCGCGGCGATGGCCAATCTGGCCAGCGAGAACCTGCTTTCCGGGCAAACGCTCAGCAGCGCTTATAGCACGCTTGTCGGACAGGTCGGCAGCGCCGGGCAGACGGCCAGCTTCAACGCCCAGGCCGCCTCAGGCGTGCTCAGTCAGGTGCAATCGGTCCAGCAATCGATTTCCGGCGTGAACCTCGATCAACAGGCCGCTGACCTTGTTCTGTATCAGCAGGCCTATCAGGCGTCAGCGCAGGTCATCGCCAGCGCGGAGACCCTGTTCAACAACCTGCTAACCGCGATCCAGGCGGCTTAGCCATGCAGATCAGCACCAACGAGTTCCTGCTCGGCTCGCTCAACGACCTGTTGCAGCAGCAGCAGAACGTCAACACTCTCAACCGCGAGATCGCCACTGGCGAAACCATGCTGAACGCGAGCAGCGATCCGGGGGGAGCCGGCCAAGTTATCGGTCTCGCCAACCAGATCGGTACGCTGACCTACGATACCGCCAACGGCCAGGCCGCGACGCAGTCGCTGCAGGTCGGCGTCAGCACGCTCCAGCAGGTTACCACCCTGCTCGATCAACTGGGCCAGACTGCATCCGCGGCGGCCAATGGCACCGCGACGTCGGGGGATCGGCAGTCCGACATCAGCGTGGCGCAGTCTTTGCTTCAGCAGGTGGTGCAGCTCGCAAACACCCAGGGCGCCAATGGCGGCTACCTGTTCGCGGGCAGCAAGTCCAACGCGCCCGCCTTCTCGCTTCAGCCGAACGGGCAGGTCACGTTTAACGGCGATGCCGGCACGAACCAGGTTGAAATCGCACCGTCGCTTAGCGTCGCCTCGACGATCTCGGGGCAGAACGTGTTCATGAATGTGCCGGCGGGAAATGACGGCGTCGCAATCACCGCAAGCACCGGCAACACGGGCACGGCCTACGCCGTGGCGCAAGGCGTCACCAACATTTCGCAGGTGACTGCCGCAAGCCTCGCGGGCAATCAGTACGATGTCAGTTTCTCAAACAGCGGGAGCGGCCTGACTTATCAGGTCACAAGCGGCGCCGGCCTGCCCGGGAGCGCCGGCTACAACGCCACCTCAGGCGTCGTCGCATCGGGCAGCTTCACGGCCGGATCGA
>JASHUW010000133.1 GCA_030039815.1 Alphaproteobacteria bacterium | reverse complement strand
GGCAGCTGGTAGACCAGCAGGACCTCCTGTTCGCCAGGATTATATTTGGTCAAGCCAGCGTTCGACGTGTGCTGAACCGAAATGCCCAGTCGCGACTGGTCGGCGAATTTGTAGTCGAGCTCGGCGCCCGAGCGGAACTCCATCCACGAGCCGAGCTTGGTGCCGTCGCCGCGCTGGTAGTAGCCGAGCGCGCCATTTGGCGTCAGCACCCAGTTCGGGCCAAAATTGACGTCGAAGCCGAACCCGCCATAGACGTAGCTGCCGCCCTTGGTCGTCACGTCAACGCCGACAAAGGGCGAGAACAGCGGGATCAGCACATCGCCGAAATGGTACTCGCCGCGGAACACGCCCTGCGTGCCGGCAAAGCGCTGGGCGCCCGGCGTGATGTCAAACGCACCGGCGCCGAGCGCGAGACGTTGAGGGCCATCGGGCGAGCCCAGGGAGATGCCCCCAAACGCGAGTTGCTGCGCCGCCGCCGGCTGCGCGATGAAGGCCGCGGCGACGAGCGCCATCGGCGCCAGCAGATGCTTCGCCATCATCGATAATCTCACCGGCATCCCCCTCGCCCGCCGACACTCGCCGCAAGACGGCAAACGCATATTAGGCGCGATCATCCCCGCGGCAAGCGAAACCACAGCGCTTATCCCCGACCGGCCCCCTCACAATCGCTTCATGCGCTCGGTGCCGAGCACGAGCTGCTCGCGAATCCCCGGCTCCATCGCCGAGTGCCCGGCATCGGGCACGATAACGTATTCGGCCTCGGGCCAGGCGCGCGCCAGCTCGTCGGCGCTGCGGATCGGGCAGACCATGTCGTAGCGGCCCTGCACGATGATCCCCGGCAAATGACGGATGCGCCCGATGCCGCCCACCAGATCGTCGACCTCGGAAAACAGATGATGGCGGAAGAAATGCGCCTCGATCCGCGCGAGGCCCAGCGCCAGCCGATCCTCGCCGAAGGCGGCGATCGTCTCGGGGTTTGGCAGGAGGGTCGAACACGCGCCTTCGTAGAGGCTCCAGGCGCGCGCCGCCGGCATGTGGATGCGCGGGTCGGGGTCGACAAGCCGGCGGTAATACGCCGCCAGCAGATCGCCGCGCTCCTCCTCGGCCACATAGCCGGCAAAGGCGCGCCACGCTTCGGGGAACACCTTGGCGACGCCATAGAGGAACCAGTCGATCTCCGCCTGGCGGGCGAGAAAGATGCCGCGCAGGATGAGGCCGCGGCAGTTCTCGGGGTAGCTCTCGGCATAAAGCAGCGCCAAGGTCGAGCCCCACGAGCCGCCAAACACCACCCAGCTCGCGATCCCCAGCTCTCGGCGCAACGTCTCGATATCGGCGGCGAGATGCGCCGGCGTGTTGTCCGCCGTCTCGCCGAGCGGCGTCGAGCGCCCGCCGCCGCGCTGGTCATAGATGACGATGCGCCAATGCGCCGGGTCGAAGAAGCGGCGATGCACCGGGGTCGCGCCGGCGCCGGGTCCGCCATGGAGGAACAGCACCGGCGCGCCGCGCGGATTGCCCGATTCCTCCCAATACATCGTGTGCCGCGAATCGAGCCGCAGCCTGCCCGTCCGGTAGGGCTCGACGGGCGGGAAAAGATCGCGGCGGCCGGTCATCTCCCGCAGTGTAGGCGGCGGCTAGGCGGCGTTAAAGCTGCGCTTCGACATAACGGCCCGAAGCGGTGAAGGCGCGGTTCCACTCGCTCCACTGGCCGTCGGCGCGCTGCCGGCGCCAGCACACATCGGCGTTCGGCGCGGCGACGAGCACGTGCGACCCCTTGAAGGGCAGCTCGAACGCGGTGGTCGGCGCCGATGGGTCGGCTGGCGCGCAATCGGGCCCGGTCGCCATCACCGCTTCCACGTTCGCCATGGTGAAGCGGTAGTTGCTGAGCGTCAGCTGGCCCGGATGCGACACCCAGCTCGGCGTCCAGACCCAGTGCGGCGGCCAGATGGTGTCGGCGCATCCGGCGGTAGCGAGCAGCAGTGCCGCTGACAGAAGAACCCTCACGTATCCCCCTTCCCTCAATCCTAGGCCCCGCCGAGGAAATCCTTGGTCCATTGCGCGTACTGGTCGCCGCGCGTGACGCGGCGCATCAGGTCGGCGGGCGCGATGCCGGTCAGCGCCTCGGGCTTGGTGCCGTCGCGCAGCGCCTTCAGCGTATTGTACACGGCAAGCACCGCGGCGCTGAACGGCGCGTGGCCCTGCAGCGCGACGCGCACCTTGTGCGCCGCCATCCAGCCGAGATCGGCGAGCGTGCCGGCGCCACCGCCGGTAATGAGCGGCACCTTGATCGCCGACGAGATCGCCTCGATCGCCTCGGTGGTAATGCCGCCGGCAAGGAAGATCGCGTCGACCCCGGCGGCCTCATAGGCCTTGACGCGACGCATCGCGTCATCGAGCCCGGTGATCGCCAGCGCGCTGGTGCGCCCGGCGATGACGAGCTTCTTGTCCTGGCGCGCGTCGAGCGCCGCCCTCATCTTGCCGACCCCTTCCTCGACCGGGATCAAGGTCGGCTTGCCCGAGGGCCCATAGGGCCGCGGCAGCACCGTATCCTCGATCGACATCGCGCAGACGCCGGCGGTCTCCAGCTCCTCGACCGTGCGCCGCACGTTCATCGCGTTGCCGTAGCCGTGATCGGCATCGACCA
>JASHUW010000132.1 GCA_030039815.1 Alphaproteobacteria bacterium | reverse complement strand
CCCCGCGCGCGCTCGTACGACAGGCATGCCGTGCGCTTTTGCCCGCTGTACTGACCAGCGGATTGCTGGCGATCGCGCTGCCGCCGATGATCGACTTGCGCTGGTGGGGTGTGGTGCCGCCGGCTCAGCTCTTGGTGCTTGGTACGATCCCGGCCGCCATCACATCGGCGTGCCGGCGGAGTGCGGCGAGCGATGAGACGGCAGCGGGATGGTGCCTGGTAGAGGCTTTCGGCGGCGTCGCGATTGCCGCGCTTCTGGCGCATGATGGGCTGGTCGTGATGGCGGCGGGAAACTTGGTTTGGTTAAGCGCGGGCGCGCTGGCCGAACTGTGGTGGACGCGTTGCCGCTTCGCGGCGGAAGGGCGCGACTTGCTCAGCATCCTTCTGCGGCCGGTCGGGGGTGCCGCGCTCGCCGGGTTCCTTCTATGGTTCGTTGCGACTCCGGTGGGCCTCAAGCTTCCCGCAATACCGGCGCTTACACTGCTGGCCGCCTCGGCGTGGCTGTGTTACCTCTTCGCACGGGACGCAGGCGGCGGCGAGACGGCTCGCACCGACCCGGATTTCCGTCGCGTGAGCAGCTCAAGCACCGATGGTCAGACAACCGGCCTAGCCAGCCGCGTATTAGCACAGTCGGGGATTGAGTCGGGGCGTTTCTGATGGCGATCGTTGATCTCGGTCATCGAGACGTAGGTTCGGCCGACGGTGCCGGGGCATCCGGCGTTTCGCTGCTCGGCTCGCTCGTCATCGTGGCGCGCCATCACGGCATACAACTCTCGGTGCCGCAGCTGGTTCACGACCACTTACTGCAACCGGGCCAACCGTCGATCGGCCAGCTGTTGAATATCGCCGAAGCCAGCGGGCTGCGAGCCAAGGCGGTTGATCTGTCCTGGCCGCAACTGTTGCGGCTCGGCAAGGCTTTGCCCGCGATCGTTGTGCTCCGCAACGGCCTGGCGATGGTGCTGCGCGAGGTTCGCGAAGGGCCGGAATTCGCTCGGGTCGTTCTGCAAGACCCCAATAACCACGAAGACGCACCGTTGGTGCTTGACGAAGCACGATTTGCCGATCTTTGCGGCGGCGCGGTGCTGCTCTTAAAGCGCGACTACCGATCGCATGATGAGGATCGGCCGTTCGGCTTGTGGTTGATAGCGACCCAGATATTGCGTAACCGGCGCATTGCGCGCGATATCGGAATTTCTGCTTTTTGTTTGAGTGTTCTAGCGCTCATACCGATTTTATTCTGGATGATTTTAATAGATCGCGTGCTCTTCTATAATGCAATGGACACATTCGTGGTCGTGTGTCTGGCGATGCTGGTATTGCTCTGCTTCGAAACGGTATTTGGATATTTGCGGCGCTTTCTGGTTTTGCACATCACAAAAAAGATCGACGCGAAATTGTCGACCTACATGTTCGACAGAGTCATTCGACTGCCGATCGACTTCTTCGAGCAAAATCCGGTGGGGCGGATTGCGCGTGACATGGGTGAGTTTTACAGGATCCGTTCCTTCTTCACCGGTGGGTTGTTGGGCACGGTGCTCGATTCGACGGTGTTGGTCGTTTTTATCCCGGTAATGTTCTTTTACAGCCCGCTGTTGACGTTTTTCGTGCTCGGCTTCGCCGCGCTGATTTGCGGCTGGATCATGCTCCGGCTGCCTGGGCTGCGCAAAAAAACCGCGGCGGTGTTCAGCGTCGAGGGCGAGAAGAATTCGTTTTTCGTCGAGACGATCCATGGGGTGCGTACGGTAAAGGCCCTGGGGATTGCCAATCGCCGCCGCCAGGAGTGGGACGTGAAGGTCGCTCAAGCGGCGCGGCTACGTTTCGATGAGGGGTGTGAGTCAAATATCATCCAAACCGTGGCGATGCCACTCGAACGCATGATGATTTCCGGTTCGTTTGCGGTGGCGGTGTATTTGGCGGTCACCACGCACGAGGCGACCTATGTTGGCGCGCTCTTCGCCTTTATGCTGTTGTCGCAACGCGTCGCGTCGCCGCTGGTGCAACTGTCGACGATGCTGACGCAACTCGACGAGGCCCGATTGGCCGTGTCGAAAATCGGCGAACTGGTCAATCAGCCCGCCGAGACCGGACATACGGGGGGCATTCGCTCACCGATCATTGGCCGTGTCGAATTCGCCGGGGTCAGCTTCCGCTATCCGGGAACCAATACGCCCGCTCTTGACGGAGTGTCCTTCGTCATTCCCGAAAGTTCTGTTTTCGGCATTATGGGCCGCAGCGGCTCCGGCAAGACGACGGTAACCCGGCTGCTTCAGCTTTTTTACGGCAGCTACGAGGGGCTGATCAAAGTCGATGGAACCGATCTGCGCCAGTACGATGCCAACCACCTGCGCAGTAGCTTCGGCGTGGTCTCGCAGGAGAATTTCCTCTTCAGCGGCAGCATCCGCGACACCATCGCCTCCGGCAAACCGGATGCCAGCTTCGATGAAGTGGTGATGGCGGCGCGCCTGGCCGGCGCCGAGGAATTCATCGAGCGCCTGCCGGCCGGCTACGATACCTGGATCTACGAAGGCTCGCCCAACCTTTCGGGCGGTCAGCGCCAACGGCTGGCGATCGCCCGCGCGCTGATCACCAACCCGCGCATCCTGATCCTCGACGAGGCGACGAGCGCGCTCGACGCGGAGAGCGAGGCGATCGTCAACGCCAACCTGGCGCGCATCGCCGAAGGCCGTACGATGATCATCGTGTCGCACCGTCTGTCGTCCTTGGTGAACGCGGATGC
>JASHUW010000131.1 GCA_030039815.1 Alphaproteobacteria bacterium | reverse complement strand
GTGCCGTCGTTCTTCGGCGTGTGCGGGTCGATCAGGTAGCTGAGCGCGACCACCACCGCCGAATACATGTTGGGATAGGACGAGTTGATAAAGCTCGCGACCTGCTCGTGCGAATCGGTGAGGTCGACGGTCAGGTCGCTACCCTGCTTGGTGACGGTGGCACAGATATGGATATCTTTATTGCCCCGGCCGTCATCGTCGAGCATGGCTTCGCCGCGATAGACCCCGTTTTTCCACTCGGCGATCACCGCGCGGGTCTGCCGCTCGGCGCCGTCAAGCACGGCTTCGATCGCCGTGTCGGTCACGGCCCAGCCGAATTCCTCCGCCAGCGCCAGCACCCGCCGCTCGCCGACATGGGCCGAGCCGATCATCGCCGCGAGGTCGCCGCGGAAATCGCGCGGGTGGCGCACATTGGTGGCGATCATCTCCATCACATCGCGACGCATCTCGCCGCGGTCATAGAGCTTCAGTGGGGTGATGCGGATGCCTTCCTGCCAGATATCGGTGGCGCTGGCGTTGTAGGCGCCATGCGTCGCGCCGCCGATATCGCTTTGATGCGCGCGGTTGATCGACCAAAACCGAGGGCGATCGCCGGCGAAGACCGGCACGAACGCGGTCAGGTCGGGCAGGTGGTTGCCGCCGTGATAGGGATCGTTGAGCAGGAACACGTCGCCGGGATGGATGTCGTCGCCGAAGAATTCGGTGACCGCGCGCGCCGCGAAGGGGAGGGCGCCGACATGGATCGGCACATGCTCCGCCTGGGCGATCAGCCTGCCGTCGAGGTCGCAGATCGCGGTCGAGAAGTCGCGGCTCGAATTGAGGATCTGTGAATAGGCGGTGCGCAGCATCGCCTCGCCCATCTCGGCGACGATCGCCAGCAGACGATGCTGGATCACCGAAACGACAATCGGGTCGGCGGCATTGGATCGAATCTGGTCGCTCATTGGCGTTCGAGCGCCTCGGGGAATTTAAGCGTCAATTCAAGCTGCACGGCATCCCCCTGATACCATTGCGGCAGCGGCGGAAACTTGCCGACCGCGGCGACCATCTGCTCGATCCGCTTGTCGATGTCGGGATAGCCGGAGCTGCGGATCACGCCAAGCGGTCCGATTCGCCCGTTATCATAGACGGTGACCGAGATGACGGTCTCGCCCCGCCGATCGCCGACGACCGACATCGGCAGCAGATCGATATGCTGGCGCGTGAGCGAGACGAGATAGGCGAGGTATTCGTCGCGCGTCGCCGCCGGCCCCGCATAGCGCGCGTAATGCTGCGCCTCACGCGGCGTTTGCTCGTGGTGCGGCGTCTGCGCGCCGGATGGTTTCGGCAGTTGGAATGCCGATTGGTGTTCCTTTGGCGGTGTTGGCTTCGGCTGCGGCACCGGCGGCGCTTGTTCGGCGGTCGCGGTCTGCGTCTCGGTCGGCGTCTGCTGTTGCGGTCCTGCGGAGGGCATCGGGACCGGGTCGGGCGTCCGGCCGAGATCGGGCGGCTTTACCGTGCCCTGATCGACCGACGAGAGCGGCCCGTGCGGCGGCACTTCGAACTTGGGCGGCGGCTTGGGCGCCGCCTGCGGCTGCGGTCGCGGCTGCGGGGGAGGGGGTGGCGGCGCTTCGAACACCAGCTGCACCGGGATCGGTGGCGGCGGCTCCACCATCAGCAGCGGAAAGACGACGATGCCGATCATCGGCAGCAGATGGAGGAACAGCGACACCAGCGGCGAGCGCAGCTCGATCGCCCGGCTCACCATCGGCGGCAATTCCCAGATCAACCCCGACCGTTCGGGGTCAAGTCGCGCCGGCTCGTCGAATTCGATAAAAAACGGGGTCGCCGCGAAGCTGGGCTCGGGCCGATTTTCATCGTGCGCCGTGTGGTCGTCGACAGCAATCGCCGGCGCGGCAAAATCTTCCGCATCCACCGATGCGGTTTCGCTGATCGCGATCTCCGGCCAGTCAAAGGTGTCGCTGAGCGTCACGCCCCTGCAGCCCCCATCCCGCGCCCTGCTCAGCCCGCGCCCGGGGGCGCGCCACTGGCCGTGCTTTCGGCGGCGTCCTCGCCGAGCCCGGCGAGCCTCAGCCATTGGCCCTCGTCGAGCATCGTCACGCCGAGCGAGGCGGCCTTGGTAGCCTTCGACCCGGCATCCGCCCCGACGACGACGAAATTGGTCTTCGCCGACACCGAGCTCGCCACGTTCGCGCCCAGCGCCTCGGCCCGCGCCTTGGCCTCGGATCGGCTCATCGTCTCGAGCCCGCCGGTGAAGACGATGGTCTTGCCGGCGAGCGGCGAGGCTGCCGCTCCCCCGGGACCAAGTCTATTCGGCGACTCGTAGTCGAGTACCTCGACCTCATGCACAAGATCGTCGAGCAGCTCGCGGTTATGCGCTTCGGCGAAGAAGCCGACGATGTCCGCCGCCATGTCGTCGCCGATTCCGTGCACGTCAAGAAGGCTGGCATGCGCGGCCTCGTTGTCGGGCTGCTCCATCTCGCGCCGCCAATGGTCAAGAGATCGGTAATGCCGCGCGAGCAGCCGCGCCGTCGCCTGGCCAACCTGCGGGATGCCAAGCGCGTTGACGAAACGGTCGAGCGAAATGCGCCGCCGCTGAACGATCGCGCGGATCAGGTTCGCGGCGCTCAGTTCGCCCCAGCCCTCGCGGCCGGCGATCTGCTCGGCCTTGAGGCGGAAGATGTCGCCGGGTCGTTGGATCAGCCCGTCTTCCCAAAACGCGGCGATGTGCTTCGCGCCCATGCCCTCGATATCGAAGCAGTCGCGCGACACGAAATGCTTCAGCCGCTCCACCGCCTGCGCCGCGCAAATGAGTCCGCCGGTGCAGCGCCGCGCCGCCATGCCGGGCTCGCGCACCGCGAGGCTGTGGCAGACCGGGCATTCTTCCGGAAATTGATACGGAACGGAATTGCTCGGCCGCTTATCTAGCACGACGGAGACGACTTGCGGGATGACGTCGCCGGCGCGCTGGATGACGACGGTATCGCCTTCCCGGATATCCTTCCGCGCAATCTCGTCTTCGTTATGGAGCGTGGCTCGCTGAACGACCACGCCGCCCACCGTGATCGGCGCCAGAAACGCCACAGGGGTCAGCGTGCCCATGCGGCCGACTTGGATGTCGATCTTTTCGATCACCGTCTGCGCCTGCTGCGCCGGGAATTTATGCGCCAGTGCCCAGCGCGGCGCGCGGCTGACAAAACCCAATCGCCGCTGCAGGCCGATATCGTTGACCTTGTACACGACGCCGTCGATGTCGTAGGGCAGGTCAGCCCGGTCGGCGCCGATTTCACGGTACGCCGCCAGCACCTCGTCGACCCCGTGGCAGAGGCGCGAGCGCGGATTCACCGTGAAGCCCCAGCCGCTGAGATGTTCGAGCGCCTCCCCATGGGTGCGGGCAAACGGCGCGCTCGTCTCGCCCCAGTGATAGGCGAAGAATTTCAACGGCCGGCGCGCGGTGATCGCCGGGTCGAGCTGGCGCAACGAGCCGGCGGCGACATTGCGCGGGTTGGCGAAGACCGGCTCGCCGGCCGCCTCGCGCTCGGCGTTGACCGCGAAAAACCCCTCACGCTCCATATAGATTTCGCCCCGTACCTCGATCACGTCCGGCCAGCCCTTGCCCGCAAGGGTCTTCGGGACATTGCGTAAGGTACGGATATTGGCGGTCACATCCTCCCCGGTGACCCCATCGCCGCGGGTCGCGCCGAGCACCAGCCGGCCGTGCTCATAGCGCAGCGCCGCCGACAGCCCGTCGATCTTCGGCTCGGCCATGACCTCGATCGCATCCGCGGCGACGCGCGCGACGTCCTCGGGCCGGCGGAAGAAATTGCGGATGCCGGCGAAGAAATCGCGCACGTCCTGTTCGTCGAAGGCGTTTTCCAGCGACAGCATCGGCACCGCATGGGTCACCTTCGCGAAACCGGAAGACGGTGCGACACCGACTCGCCGCGACGGGCTGTCGTCGCGGATCAGCTCGGAAAAGTGCGCCTCGATTGCATTGTTGCGCTTGCGCAGCTCGTCATATTGCGCGTCGCTGATCTCGGGCGCGTCCTTCGCGTAATAAAGCTGGTCGTGATGCGCGATCTCCGTCGCCAGCCGTGCGAGTTCGGCGGCGGCCTCGGTTTCGGTCAGGTCCTCGACCGCGATCTCGGCGTAGGTGCTCATGCTTGCGCCCCGGCGATGAGGCTCTTGGCGGCGGCGCGCGCCTCGGCGGTGATGGTCGAACCCGACAGCATGCGGGCGATTTCCTCTTGCCGCGTGTCGGGGTCAAGCTCCTCGACGCGGGTGACGGCGCTCTTCTGCGCATCGAGCTTGGCGACGCGCCAGTGATGCGCGCCGCGCGCCGCGACCTGTGGCGAGTGGGTCACGACCAGCACCTGCAGGCTCGCGCCCAGGCGCTGCAGCCGCTCGCCGACCGCCGCGGCGACCGCGCCGCCGATGCCACTATCGACCTCGTCGAAGATCAGCGTCGGCACCGACGACACCCCGGCCAGCACCAGCTTCAGCGCGAGCAGGAAGCGCGACAGCTCGCCGCCTGAGGCGATGCGCGCCAGCGGCCCGAACGGCGCCCCGGGGTTGGTCGCGACCTCGAAGCTCACCCGCTCGCGTCCGTGCTCGTTCCACTCCGCCTCGGCAAGCGGAGTCAGCACCGTTCGGAACCGCGCCTTGTCGAGCCGCAGCGGCTTCAGCTCGGCGGCGACCGCCGCATCGAGCCGCTTCGCGGCCTTCTCGCGCGCCTGCGACACGCGGGCGGCGGCGGCGATGTAGTCCTCGCGCAGCGCCTCGGCCTTTTTCCCCCAAGCGAGCGCGTTTTCCGCGCCGGCGTCGATCAGCACCAACCGCTCGGCGATCTTCTCGCGCAGCAGCGGCAAGTCGGCGACCGTGATATTGTGCTTGCGCGCCGTGGCGCGCAGCGAGAAGAGCCGCTCCTCGACCTGTTCCAGTACCTGCGGGTCGAGCTCCAGCGATTGCGCCGCCGCGGTGAGCGCGGTCAGCGCCTCCTCGGTCTCGGTCGCGGCGCGCTCCGCGGCGGCGACTGCGCCGTCGAGCAGGCCTTGCGCGCGGTCGGC
>JASHUW010000130.1 GCA_030039815.1 Alphaproteobacteria bacterium | reverse complement strand
AAATCGCCGTCACCCCGGCGACGAGCACAGCGCCGTCATCGCCGAGGTCGCGATCAAGGCCGAGCTGCCCGGTGGCGCCATCCAGCCGGTGCAAAGCTTCACGGTCGATTCGCGCACCGCGCCACCAGCAGCAGACCGTAGTAATGGCGCGACGCGGCGCGAGACCGGGGTTGACGCGGACGCCACCAGTGTCGGGGCCGAGATCGCCCGCGTTGTTGGCGACGTCGCGCGCCGCAACAACTGGCTGCCGGCGCGGCGTTAAGACAACACATCAGCGCAGGCGACGCTGAGACAGCACATAAGGACGTGAAGGCTTCATTTGTGCGCGGCGCAAGGAGCCTTTCCGACATCCGCCCGGAAATTTAGGGACGCTCCACGCCGTTCGGACAGCTTCGCGTTCTCCGCGTGTCCTTTGCGCCCTCAGCATCGACGCATTTTTTTACGACCCGGGCACAATCCCTTTCGGCAGCCCCGCGCAATAGCGCGCGATCTCGCCCGGCGTGGTGATCCACAGCGCGTCCTTGTGCGCCATGATATGGCGGAGGGCCCGTCGCAGCGCGCGCAGCCGGAAAGGCTGGCCGATGATGAACGGATGCAGCGCCACCGAGTAGACGAGCGGGTATTTGCGCGACTGCTCGAGCATCTCGTCGAACTGGTCGATCAGCATTTCCTCGAACATCCGGCCGGTATGGCGGCGGAATACCAGGCTGGGCGAGTCGTTGAGCTCGATCGGGTACGGCACCGAGAGGATCGGCCCCGCCCGCGTCGTCATCCAGATCGGCTGGTCGTCAAGCGCCCAGTCCATGCAATAGCGGTAGCCCGCCTCCTTCAACAGGTCGAGCGTCACCCCGGTCTGCGCCAGATAGGGTCCCAGCCAGCCTTCTGGCTTCTTGCCGGAAAGCCGCGTCACGACCTCGGTGCACTCGGCAATGAGCCGCGCCTCGTCTTCTTCCCACAGTACGTCCTGGCGCTCGGAATTGGTGCGGCCGTGGCCGACATACTCGTCGCCGCGCGCGTTCATGCGCTCGACGATCGCCGGGCATTCCTCCAGCACGGCCGAGTTGACGTTGTGCGCCCCGGGCAGCCCGAACTCGTCGAGCAGGTCGAAATAATACCAGAGCCCGACCCGATTGCCGTAATCGCGCCAGGCATAATTGCGCTGGTTCTGGTCGCTGGGTGCGCCGGTTGAATCGCTGCCGAGCCCCGCGCGAAACGCGAAGAACTCGATGTTGTTGCAAAAGAACACCGCGAGCCGCTTGCCCTCGGGCCAGTCATAGACCGGGCGCTTGTGGATCGGCACATAGTCGTAGCGGCCGTGACGGGGGAGCTTCATGCCGGATCTCCTCCAGAAGAGAAATTCAACACCGCCGGCGGCCTACCCCCGACCCGGTCAGGCCGCGCGCAGGCGGGCATGGCGCTGTACGGAGATCAGCATGTCGATGTCTTGGCCGTTGCTCGCCAGCGGCATGACGACGACCTCGTAGCGCCGCGTGCGCCCGTCCAACACCACCTCGCGGCTGTAATAGACCGGCACGCCAGTCTCGCAGACCTCGGTCCAGGTCGCACGTACGCGCTCGCGGTACTCGGGCTCCGGCATGTCCTCGAGGGTTTTGTTGGTCAGGTCGTAGCCGTCGCGCTCGACGATGTTGGCGCCGATCAAGCGGTAGCGAAACGCCCAGGGGTGCGAACTGCCCGTGGGCGCACGCCGCACCTCGATCAGGACGACGTCGCCAAGCACGTAGCGGAAGTCGAGCGGATCGATCGCCTCCCGCGACGGATACAGGCCGTCGCCGCGCTTCGATCGCCAGTATTCGACAAACCGCCGGATCAGCGGATCGGCAATCCGCCCGTCGTTATCCGCCTCCGCAATGTTCATTGCGTCCCCTGAATGGCTGCTACCGCCCCTTGAACACCGGGCGGCGCTTTTCCATGAAGGCGGTGCGGCCCTCGGTATAGTCCTCGCTGGCGAAGCATTCGGCGACGACACGCTTGCACAGCTCCATGTCGCGCTTTTCAGGATCCTTCAGCGCCTCGCGAACGATCTGCTTCACCGCGCGCACGGTGAGCGGCGCGTTGCCGGCGATCGTCATCGCCATGTTGTTGACCGTCGTCTCCAGTTCGCCATCGGGCACCACCTGATTGACGAGCCCCATGCGCAGCGCCTCATCGGTGGTGAACTGCCGCGCCGTGTAGAAAATCTCGCGGGCATAGGCCGGGCCGACGATGTCGATCAGCTTCTTGATGCCGTCATAGGCGTAGCCGAGGCCGAGCTTCGCGGCCGGAATACCGAACTTCGATCCCTCGGCGGCGATGCGGATGTCGCAGGCGAGCGCGGTCGCCATGCCGCCGCCGATGCAGTAGCCGCGGATCATCGCGATCGTCGGCTTCAGCGTCTCCTGCAGCGCGAGTCGCGCGCTTTCCGACACCTTGGCGTAAAGTTCCGCCGCCTCGGCGGTGGCGCGCTTCTCCTTGAATTCGGAGATGTCGGCGCCCGACACGAACGCCTTGCCGCCTGCCCCCGACAGCACGATCACGCGGATCGCCGGGTCGTTCTCGAAATCCTCCATGATCTGGCCGACCGCCTGCCACATATCGAGCGAGACCGCGTTGTGGCGCGCCGGGTTGTTGAAGATGATCCGGCCGATGGCGCCGTCCTTCTCGAAGATCATCTTGGATGAAACGAGGGGCTGGTCGAGCATGGTGGTTCGCGCTCCGCTCATGTGTCAGGTATGTCGCGCGCAGTCTGGCAGATCGCGCGGGCAAGCGCACCCGCGCAATCGGCGCAGCTGGGCGGAAGCCTGCGCGCAGCGGACTGTTGTGGTACACCGCTCGCCATGAGTGCGAACGAAAATTTGAGAGCCGAGCTGACACAGCTCGAACTGCGCGATTTCCGTCGGCTGGCCGGTATCATGGTGCCGGCCAGCGCCGAATATGGCGTTCCCGGCGCGGATGACGAAGCGATCTTCGCCGACATCGTCCGCTCGCTCGGCCGCGACCGCGGTGCCGTGCGCGAGGCGCTGGCGATGCTGCGCGAGATCGCGGGTGATGACTTCATCGGCCTCGATGACACACGGGCGGAAGCGACCGCGATGACCCTGCTGGGCCGCGAAGGTCCGGTCATCACCGCGCTCGGGCGCGCGGTGCTGCAATGCTATTACCGCGACGACCGGGTGTTCGGCTCACTGGGTCTCGAACCGCGGCCGCCTTATCCCAAAGGCCGCGAATTGGAACGTGGCGACTGGTCGCTGCTCAACGCGGTGCGTGGCCGGCCGCGGATATGGCGCGACGCCGATGGCGGGGGCTGAGATGCACGCGCAAGCCAGTCCCGACGCCGCGCGACCAACCGACGAGATCGTCGACGTCCTGATCGTCGGTGCCGGCGCGTCGGGCGCCGCGGTGGCGTGGAGCCTCGCCGAGACCCGCATGCGTATTCTCTGCCTCGAGCAGGGCGACTGGACCAAACCGACGGATTTTCCGACCAACGGCCGCGACTGGGAGGCGCGGCGCTACGCCGATTTCGACATCAGCCCCAACCGCCGCGCGCGCGACAGCGATTACCCGATCAACGACGACAACTCGATCATGAAGATCGTCAACTTCAACGGGGTTGGCGGCGGCACGATCCTGTTCACCGCGCACTACCCGCGCCTGCATCCGTCCGACTTCCGGGTGCGGACCTTGGACGGGGTGGCGGATGACTGGCCGATCGACTACTGGACGCTCGAACCCTACTTCGCCGAGAACGACCGCATCACCGGCGTCGCGGGCCTGGCGGGCGACCCCGCCTATCCGCCGCACCAGCCGACCATGCCGCCGGTGCCGCTGGGCAAGACCGGCACCCGCTACGCGCAGGCGATGAACAAGCTCGGCTGGCACTGGTGGCCGTCCGACATCGCCGTCGCCACCACCGACTATGACGGCCGCGCCAAATGCATCAATCTCGGCCATTGCACGCCGGGCTGCGCGCAGGGTGCCAAAGCCAGCGCCGACATCACCTATTGGCCCAAGGCGCTGCGCGCCCGCGTTGAGCTGCGCACGCGCTGCCGGGTGCGCGAGATCACGACCAATGGGCACGGCATGGCGTCGGGCGCCGTCTATTACGACCCCAACGGCGTCGAGCGCTTCCAGCCGGCCGAGATGGTGATCCTTGCCGCCAACGGCGTCGGCACGCCGCGGCTACTCCTCAATTCGGCCTCGTCCCGCTTCCCCGGCGGCCTCGCCAACTCCTCGGGCCTCGTCGGCAGGAATTTGATGCTGCACCCCTGGCCGCAGGTCTTCGGTTATGTCGAAGACGAGATGGACGGCGACCGTGGGCCGCAAACCGTGATGTGGAGCAAGGAGTTCTACGAGACCGACCCGTCGCGCGATTTCGTGCGCGGCTACACCCTGCAATTCACCCGCGGCACAGGACCGGCCAACGAGGCGATCACCAGCATGGTCGCCGGCCGCCTGCCCTGGGGCCGGGATCATCACCGCGTCTACCGCACCCTGCTCTACCATCGCCTGCAGATCGGCGTCGCCTGCGAGGACCTGCCCGAGGCGCACAACCGCGTCACGCTCGATCCCGTGCTGAAGGACAATCACGGCATCCCGGCGCCGCGGATCGACTACACGATCGGCGAGAACACGCGGCGCATGATGGAGCACGGCATCGCCCGCGCCTCGCACATCCTGGAGACCGCTGGCGCGAAAAACATCTCATGCTCGCGCACCTTGCTGAACTACCCGGGCCACCTTCTCGGCACCGCGCGCATGGGCCTCGACCCCGAGCGCTCGGTGGTCAACGAATGGGGCCGCTGCCACGACGTGAAGAACCTCTTCATCGTCGACGGCAGCATCTGGGTGACGTCGGGCGGGGTGAACCCAACCTCGACGATCCAGGCCCTGGCGCTCTACATCGCCGACACCATCAAGCAGCGGCTGGCGACGCTGTTCGACTGAAGGTCGGCAG
>JASHUW010000010.1 GCA_030039815.1 Alphaproteobacteria bacterium | reverse complement strand
GGATGTGCGCGGCGCTGGCGGCGCAGGAGCAGGGCGCGCGGGTGCTGGTGCTGGAGGCGGCGCCGTTCGACGAGCGCGGCGGCAATTCACGCTACACGGCGGGCGCGCTACGCTTCGTCTATAACGGTGTCGACGACCTCTTGAAGCTGTGCGACCTCAGCGAACAGGAACTCGCCACCAGCGACTTCGGCACCTACACGCAGGACAAGTATTACGACGATCTGGGCCGGCTGACCGATTACCGCTCCAACCCGGACATGGCCGAGCTCCTGATCACCAAGAGCCAGGAGACCCTGCTATGGATGCGCGGCAAGGGCATCCGCTTCGCGCCGATGTATTCGCGCCAGGCGTTCAAGCATGACGGCAAGTTCGTGTTCTGGGGCGGGCTGGCGCTCGAAGCCTGGGGCGGCGGGCCGGGGCTGGTCGAGGGCCTGTTCAATTCCTGCGAGAAATACGGCGTCGCGGTCGCCTATGAGGCGCGCGGCGAGAAGCTCATCGCCGACGATGACGGCGTGCACGGCATCGTCGTCAACCTGGAGGGCAAAACCACCGAGGTGCGCTGCAAGGCGGTGGTGCTGGCCTGCGGCGGGTTCGAGGCCAATGCCGAGATGCGCACGCGCTATCTCGGGCCGGGCTGGGATTTGGCGAAGGTGCGCGGCACCAAATACAACACCGGCGGCGGCATCAAGATGGCGCTGGAGATCGGCGCGATGCCCTACGGCAACTGGTCGGGCTGCCACGCGGTCGGCTGGGATTACGGCGCGCCGGAATTCGGCGACCTCTCGGTCGGCGACAATTTCCAGAAGCACTCCTACCCGTTCGCCATCATGGTCAACGCCGAGGGCGAGCGGTTTTGCGACGAGGGCGCGGACTTCCGCAACTACACCTATGCGAAATACGGCCGCGAAATCCTGAACCAGCCGCACCAGTTCGCCTGGCAGATCTTCGACCAGCAGGTCGTCCATCTGCAACGCGACGAATATCGCATCCGCCGGGTCACCAAGGTCACCGCCAACACCTTCGAGGAGCTGGCCGACAAGATGGCGGAGACCGGCGCCGCGGTGAACAAGGCGGCGTTCCTGAAGACGATGAGCGACTACAACGCGGCGATCGACCGCAGCATCCCCTACAACCCGACGGTCAAGGACGGGCGCACGACGCGCGGCCTCAAGATCGACAAGACGAACTGGGCGATGCCGCTGGAGAAGCCGCCTTACGAGGCGTACTGCACGACCTGCGGCGTGACCTTCACCTTCGGCGGCGTGCGGATCGACACCGACGGCCGGGTGCTCGACACGGCGGAAAAGCCGATCAACGGGCTCTACGCAGCTGGCGAGCTGGTCGGCGGGCTCTTTTATTTCAACTATCCGGGCGGCACCGGGCTGGTATCGGGGTCGGTGTTCGGCAAGATCGCCGGCACCAGCGCCGGCCAGCAGGTCGGGCGGAACACGTAAAGCGCTCCCACCGCGGCGCGCCTTCCCGCACCGCGCACCCGCCGGGCCGAACCTCGCCGGCGCGACCTTGCCCCCACCCCGGCCCTCCCCCACCGGCGGGAGGGGAGTGGCGGCAGCTCAGTCCTTTTTCTTGTCGAGCGTCGTGGGCTTGTCTTCGTCCTCGTCCTTTGCCGGGACGTCCGTGGCGGCCGGAGCGGCGGCGGTCTCGCCGGGTTTCGAGGCGCGCGTGCCGGCGTAGCTGACCTGGACGCCGAGCAGCTTGACGACGTCGTCGGCGGTCTTGGCGTTGCTGAGATCGGCGTTCGACACGGCGCCCGGCGGGTTGAGAGTGATCTTCAGCGGCCCCTTGGGCTTCTGATAGTCCTCGATAAAGGCGACAAGCGAATCGATCGCCTGCTGCGCCTCCTTCCCTTGGTCGGCGCGAGCCCCGTCAAGGAAGGCGATGGCGAAGGCGATCATCGCCTTGGGGTCCATCCCCTGCATCGCCGCGGCGATCGGGATCGCCTTGGCCAAGAGCGAATGATCGTCATAGATGAGGTCCGCCGATTTCAGCGAGGCGGTCTTCATCGCATCGTCGGGCTTGGTTGCCGCGTCGGGGCTGAGCCCGTCCACGACGAACGATGTTTGCAACTTGGCGAGGCCGTTGAGATTGAGCTCCAACCGCTTCAGCGTGAAGGTGCGCTTGTCCGGGTCGAGCCGATAGTCGAAGCCGAAATCGGCGCTGATATTGTCGATGCCGGCCATCTGCTTGAGGTCGAAGCCGGCGGCTTGGCCGCCCGAGGTGACGCCGTCGAACTTGACCTTGGCGAAAAGCGGCGGCTGTTGCTTTTCGGCCGAGTCGAAATCGAAATGCTCGACCGTGACGGTCTTGATGTTGATCGGCTCGGGCTTCTTGTCCTTGTCGGCCTCGGTCGGCGGCGGGGTAAAGACGGCATCTTCCAGCACGAACCCATCATCACTCAGCGCCTTGGCGCCCTTGTAGGTGAAAGCGCCGGCCGGGATCTGCGGCTCGATGACCTTCTTGAAACGGTCGAGCCCGTCGGCGCGCGCCGGCATCGAGACGCTCACCGCCAGCCACAGGCCGGCGACCAGCATCACGCCGAGCCGCGTCTTCGTCATCTTTGTCATGTGCATCGGATTTCCCCTGCGGATTACCGCCGTTATACGAGCCGGACCGGCGCGGAACAACGCATGCGCGCGGCTTTTACCATGCACGATACGCACCAGCGCCTTGCGCGGTTCGCGGCGACACAGGATGGTCGCCCAAGGTCGTTGGCGCTGTGACGTTTGGGAGGAGGAATTATGGCGGGGCCGCTGCAAGGGGTGCGAGTCATCGACCTGACGGTCGCCGTGCTGGGGCCGGTGGCGACGCAGATCCTCGGCGATCTCGGCGCCGAGGTGATCAAGATCGAGGAGCCCGCGGGCGAGATGATGCGCCAGATCGGCCCGATGCGGCATCCCGACATGGCCGCCTATTTCCTTAACATCAACCGCAACAAGAAGAGCGTCGTGCTCGACCTGAAGAAGCCGGCGGCGCAGGCGGCGCTGCTGCGGCTCGCGGCGACCGCCGACGTGCTGGTGCACAACATGCGGCCGGGCGCCGCCGAGCGCTGCGGCATCGCCTATCCCGAGGTCGCGAGGGCCAACCCGCGCATCGTCTATGCCTGGGCGAGCGGCTACCGACCGAACAGCGCGAGTCGGGATCGCGCCGCGTTTGACGACGTGATCCAGGGCGAGAGCGGGTTCGCCGCGCTCAACGAGGACGGCGACGGCAACCCGCGCTACGCGCCGATGGTGATCTGCGACAAGATCAGCGGCTACGTGCTGGCCTCGATGGTCGGGATGGCGCTCTACGCGCGCGAAAAGACCGGCAGGGGCCAGGAAGTGCACGTGCCGATGTTCGACACCATGGCGGCGTTCAATCTCGTCGACCATCTGTGGCACGGCGTCTTCGGCGAGCCGGAGAAGGGGCTCGGCTACCCGCGCATGCTGACTCCGCACCGAAAGCCCTATGCGACGACCGATGGCCATCTCTGCCTCCTGGCGACGACCGACCGGCAATGGCGCAACCTGTTCGGCGCTTTGGGGTTTCGCGAACTCGCCGACGACCCGCGCTTCGACACCATCGAACACCGCACGCAGAACATCGGCGAGCTCTACACCTGGCTCGCCGGGGTGATGAAGACGCGCTCCACCGCGGAATGGAAGGCGCGGCTCGACGCCGCCGACGTGCCGAACGGCGGAGTCAACGATTTGATGGGCGTGGTGCGCGACCCGTATCTCAAGGAGGTCGGGTTCTTCCAGGAGATCGACCATCCGACCGAGGGGCGGCTTACCACGATGCCGTTTCCGGTGGCGTTTTCCGACACGCGGCTCGACCAGAACCTGCCGCCCGCCCGGCTCGGCGAGCACACGGAAGAAATTCTTGGCGAACTCGGCTACAGCGCGGCGGAGATCGCCGCGATCGCCGGCTGCTCAGATGCCGCGATCAAGTTCGTCGAGGATGCGCTCGGAGGTGTCGATCAGATTGTCCGCACGGTGGCTGCCGCAATAAAAGCCGAGCCGCGCGGCATAGGGGTCGGCCGTGTCGAAGGCGACATTGCCGCTCTTGCCCGCGTGGTAACCGCGCAGCCACCAGATGATCACGGCCATATTGCCCTTGCCAGCACCGAGGAAATCCCCGCAGGTCAGCTGGCGGTAGTCGCGCGTCACGGCGTTTGCCGCATGAGCCTGGCAAAGCGCCACCGTCATTGCAGCGGCTGAAAAAATGCGGCGGTAATCCTGCATGACCCGCTCCTTCGTCCGATCTCGGCATGGCGGCGCGGCGCAATCCGGGATTGACCGCGCGCGGCGGCTGGTATCCCATCGCTGCCGACGCCCAGGGAGGGTCGACCGAGGGACTAAAGCGCGATGAGCATCAAGGGAAAATCCTACATTATCGGCGTCTTCGAGCATCCGACGCGGCTCGCCACCGACAAAACCATACCGCAGCTCCACGCCGAATGCGCCCGGGGCGCGATCGAGGATGCCGGGATCACGAAGGACGACATCGACGGCTATTTCTGCGCCGCCGGCGACATGTCGGGCTTGGGCGCCTTGTCGATGATCGATTACCTCGGCCTCAAGCTGAAGCACTGGGATTCGACCGATACCGGCGGCTCGTCCTACCTCTTGCAGGTCGGCCACGCGGCCGAGGCGGTCGCCGCCGGAAAATGCAACATCGCGCTCATCACGCTGGCCGGGCGGCCACGGGCCGAGGGCATGCAGACCGGCACCGCGCCGCGCGCGCCGGCCAACCCGATGCCGGAATCGGGCTTCGAGTTCCCCTACGGTCCCGCCACCGCGAACATGTACGCGATGTGCGCGATGCGCCACATGCACCAATTCGGCACGACCAGCGAGCAGCTCGCCTGGGTCAAGGTCGCCGCTTCGCACCACGCGCAATACAACGAGCACGCAATGCTGCGCGATGTCGTGACCGTCGAGGACGTGGTCAACTCGCCGATGATCGCCGACCCGTTGCACCGCCTCGATTGTTGCGTGATCAGCGATGGCGGCGGCGCGATCATCCTGGCGCGGCCGGAGATCGCCAGAAGCCTCAAGCGGCCCAAGGTCAAGGTGATCGGCACCGGCGAGGGGCCGAAGAACCAGTACGGCGGCAAGCTCGACCTCACCTATTCGGGTGCGGTCGTCTCCGGGCCCATCGCCTTCGCCGAAGCCGGGGTCAAGCCCGCCGACATCAAATACGCCTCGATCTACGACAGCTTCACGATCACCGTCGTGATGCAGATCGAGGATCTCGGCTTTTGCGAGAAGGGCCAGGGCGGCAAGTTCGTCTCCGACGGGAACCTCATCTCGGGCACCGGCAAGCTGCCGTTCAACACCGATGGCGGGGGCCTGTGCAACAACCACCCGTCAAACCGCGGCGGCCTCACCAAGGTGGTCGAGGCGGTGCGTCAGTTGCGCGGCGAGGCGCACCCGGCGGTGCAGGTGAGGAATTGCGACATCGCGCTGGCGCACGGCACCGGCGGCTCGCTCGGCACCCGGCACGGCGCCGCCACGGTCATCATGGAGAGGGAGTAAGGGTCATGGCCGAAGGACAACAGGTCCGCAAAATCCCGGCGCCGCAGCCCAATCTCGAGACCCAGCCCTTTTGGGACGCCTGCGCCGAGGGCAAGCTCCTGATCAAGAAATGCAATGCCTGCGGCGAAGTGCATTTCTATCCGCGCGCGCATTGCCCGTTCTGCTTCAGTGCCGATACGAGTTGGCAGCCGGCCTCGGGCGACGCGGTGATCTACACCTACAGCGTGATGCGCCGCGGCGCGCCGGTGCCCTATGCGATCGCCTATGTAACGCTCGCCGAAGGGCCGACGATGATGACCAACATTGTCGATTGCGACCTCAACGGCATCAAGATCGGCCAGAAAGTCAGACTGGTGTTCAAGCCGAGCGAAGGCGGCCCGCCCGTGCCGTGCTTCGCACCGGTGTGATCGGCATCGTCATTGCGAGGAGCGCAGCGACGAAGCAATCTCGTTGGCAGAGGAACACAGTCGGCGCGAGATTGCTTCGCTGCGCTCGCAATGACGGCTGAGTAGGAGAAGATACATGGACGCGCTCAACATCCAGGCCTCGCGGCCGCGCCACATCAGCCCCGAGGAATGGGCGGTGCGGGTCGATCTCGCCGCGTGCTACCGGCTCATCGCCCATTTCGGCTGGGACGATCTGATCCTCACGCACAATTCGGCGCGGGTGCCGGGCGAGCC
>JASHUW010000129.1 GCA_030039815.1 Alphaproteobacteria bacterium | reverse complement strand
GACGCTGGAGATTTTGAAGCGCGCGTGGACCGAGTCTCGCTTCTCGTACAAGGGCAAATACTACAGCTTCGACAACGTCGCGCTGACACCCAAGCCCTTTCAGAAGCCGTGGCCGGAAATCCGGATTGCCGCCAACAGCGCGGACACGTTCCCGCAGATCGCCAAGCTCGGGCATGCGGTGTTTGTCGCGGTGCGCCTCGGCACGATCGAAGAACTCGGGCCCAACATCGACGCCTATCGCAAGGCGTGGAAGGAAGCCGGCCACCCGGGCGAGGGCCAAGTGTTCCTGCGTGCGCCGGTCTACGTCGCTGAGACCGATAAGCAGGCGATCGAGGAGCCGGAAGAAAGCATCATGTATTTCTACCGCTATCTCGGCGAGCGGCTTGAGGATTCGGCGACGCGCGCTGGTGTGCGCGCGGTCGAGGATCGCGCGGCGCGCGGTCGGCGGCTGCAGGAGATTACCTATGAGGACGCTCTACGCGAAAAGTTGATCGTCGGCTCGCCCGAGCGCGTTGCCGATCGCCTGATGGGTCTCAAGGAGACGCTCGGTCTCGATGGCATTCTCGCGGAAATGAACTGCGGCACCAAAATCCCCCATCAGCGGGTCATGAAGTCGCTTCAGCTTCTCTGCGAGAAGGTGATGCCGAAGTTCCATTAGAGCCCGTGAGGGACCGTTTGGCCCATTCGAGTTGAAAATTGGCTTGGGCGGGCGAGGCGCTGATCGCAACAACCCGGCCTTAAGGAATCACCGCATAGAGTGGGCCGGCATCCCCGCGGCGACGGACTGGTGACAACCCCTGCGGGCGGAGAAGCCGATGTTTCCATGGTATGTCAATGCTGGTTTGATTTTTCTGGTGGCGGCCGGCTTTTGGGGCGTTTGGGCCTGCTCGGGTAATAGCGGCCAATAGACTTCCGTTTGGAGCCGACATTTACGCGCCGCCTTCGTGACGTTAGGGTCGGTGTCCCGTGAAGGACGGCGACATCTTCCATCCTGATTTCAAAACCTCTCCATTCTGGTGGGAGGCTTATCGGCCGACGCTCGGCGATCGCATCGCGGTGCCGAAAGCCGCGCGCGTTGCCGTCGTCGGGGGTGGGTACGCCGGCCTGTCGGCGGCGCTCGAACTCTCGAAGCAAGGTATCGACGCCGTGGTGCTTGAGCGCGGCTCGCTTGGCGAGGGCGCCAGCACCCGCAATGGCGGCGCCGTCAGTGGCGGGGTCAATATCGGCAAAAGCTTTTCCGGCAAGGCCGCCGAGGTCGATCCGGAGCGCGCCGCGGTGATGCTGTCCGATGGCTACGACGCGTTCGCGCTGGTCGAAAGGTTGATCGCCGAAGAGCGGATCGACTGCTTCTGGCAGAAGCGAGGACGCTTTCAGGGCGCCTGGACGCCGGCGCATTTCGCCCATCAGCAATCCCGGCTTGCGGCGCTGAACGACAGCGCTCAGTCGGGCGCCTACATGGTGCCGCGCGAGCGACAGCGCGAGGAAATCGCCAGCGACTATTACCATGGGGGCATGGTTGTCGAGCGCTCGGCGAGCCTGCATCCCGCGCTCTATTACAAGGGCCTGCTCGAGGCCTGCCGACGGCGTGGCATCGCGGTATGTGCCGAAGCTGAGGTGCAAGGCCTTTCCCGCCATGGTGCCGGCTGGCGTGTCACGACGACTCGCGGCACGACGGAGGCGGGCGATATCGTCATCGCCACCAATGGCTACACCGGCGCGCTGACCCCGCGGCTGAGACGCCGCATCGTGCCGATCGCCAGTCACATCATCGCAACCGAAGAATTGCCCGAGGATCTGGCGCGCTCACTGGTGCCGAACGGCCGCACGCTCTCCGACACCAAGCGCGTGCTGTGCTATTACCGGATGTCGCCCGACGGCAAGCGCATGGTGTTCGGCGGACGCGCTCGCTTCACCCAGGCTGATCCGCTGCTCTGCGCCCGCGTGCTTTATGGATACATGACCGAGCGCTTCCCGCAGCTCCGCGGCGCGCGCATCACCCATGGCTGGACCGGCAATACCGCCTTCACGCTCGACGCGCTGCCGCATATGGGCGAGGACGCGGGGCTACATTACACGCTCGGCTGCAACGGCAGCGGCATCGCGATGATGACCTATCTCGGCTATCAGACTGCGCGCAAGATCGCCCGCGCGGCCAACTATGCCTGCGCCTTCGACAGCCCCGAATTCCCCGACCACGTGCTCTATAACGGCAACGCATGGTTTCTGCCGCTGATCGGCTCGTATTACCGGCTACGCGATCGGCTCGATCGCATGCTCGCTTGAGCCGAACGAGCCGGGTTATCATCGCGCTCACAACACAGCGGGAGGGCACGATGGAATTCGAGCATTTCAGATCGTCGCTGATGGGCGCGTCGCCGCCGGCGGGGATCAGCGGCGCGATGCAGGCGTTGTGGTGGCAGGCCAAAGGCGACTGGCACAAGGCGCATCGCTGCGCGCAGGCCGAAGCCAACGAAAACGGCGCGTGGGCGCACGCCTATCTGCATCGGGTCGAGGGCGATCTGCACAATGCCGGCGGCTGGTACAAGCGCGCCGGCAAGACGCCGTCGACCGCGCCGCTCGACAGCGAATGGGAAGAGATCGCCCGCGCGCTGCTGTAGCTGTTACTCGGCGGCGGTTCGCTCGTATTTGCGCGCCGGCGTGTTGATCGGCTCCAGCAGCGGCGCGGCGCCGAACGATGCCTCGCGCCGATCGTTCGGCGCGTCACCATAAAGCGTCGTGCGCTGGCGCGGGATGCGGGCGAGGGAACGGATCAGCGTCTCCATGTCCTCGGGCGGCATTTCCTGACCGAAGCTAGCGCCGGCGGCGCGCGAGATGCTTTCGTTCATCAGCGTGCCGCCGAGGTCGTTGACCCCGGCCTTGAGGCAGGCCACGACCCCAGCCGGGCCGAGCTTCACCCATGATGCCTGGATGTTCGAGGTGACCGGGTTGAGCGCGAGTCGGCCGACGGCGTGCATCAGCACTGCCTCGCGGAAAGTAGGCCCGAGGCGTGCCGCGCCTTTCAGGTACATCGGGGCTTCCATTGGAACGAATGGGAGCGGGACGAACTCGGTGAACCCGCCGGTGCGCTCCTGCAACGCACGCACGCGCAACAAATGCCGCGCCCAATGCTCGTA
>JASHUW010000128.1 GCA_030039815.1 Alphaproteobacteria bacterium | reverse complement strand
GATGCGATCGGGATCGGCGGTTTCAGCGCGGCGGCGGCCCTGGGCCATGATCCTCTCGCCTCACCGCGCCAACTCGCGTGACCGCCGCGTCGCGGCGGCCACCGCGCGATCCATCAGCTCGGCCAGTCCGGTCTCGCCCATCAGTACATCGAGCGCGGCGCGCGTCGTGCCGCCGGGGCTGGTCACGTTCTCGCGCAACTTCGACGGCCGCTCCTTCGAGACCCGGGCGAGCTCGCCGGAGCCGGCCACCGTCGCCAGCGCCAAGCGCGCCGCCAGCTCTGGCGGCAGGCCGGCATTGGCTCCGGCGGCGGCCAGCGTCTCGATCAGCAGGAAGACATAGGCCGGACCGCTGCCAGAGACCGCGGTCACCGCGTCGAGCAGCCCTTCGTCCTCGACCCAGGTGCTTTCGCCGATCGCGGCGAGCAACGCGTCGCAAAGCTGCCGTTGGCCCTGGGTCACCCGCGGATTGGCACAAGCGACGCTGATCGCCCGACCGATCGCCGCCGGCGTGTTGGGCATGACGCGAACGATCGCGGCATCGCCGAGGTGGCGGGCGAGGCCGGCGATGGTCGTGCCGGCGGCGATCGACATAAACACCGTCCGCGGCCGCGCGAAGCGGCGATAATCCGGCACGATGTCGCCGATGCCTTGCGGCTTGACCGCGAACACCACGGCGTCGGGCGCGAGATCGCTCGCCAGCGCGGCGGCGGAGCGATGCGCCTCGACCTTGGGCGAGGCGGCGAGCGCCTGTGGCGCGCCGGCCGGCTCGACCACGACGAAACGCGATGCGGCGCCGCTCGCCAGCCAGCCGCGCAGCATCGCCGAGCCCATCTGGCCGCAGCCGACGAGGACAACCGTGCCCGCGCTCATCGGGGGAATCTCCGCAGGATCAGGCTTCGCCGATCGGGTCGATCATCGCCGCGGCCATCGCCTCGTCCGGCGGCTTGCCGCCCCACACGACGAGCTGAAACGCCGGGTAGAAGCGCTCGCATTCCGAGACGGCGATATCGACGAGATCCTCGATCTGCTCGCTCGCCACCGACGACAGACCACGCATCAGCACCGCGTAGCGGAAGGACGGCGAATTATCGCCCGCCGCCAAATCGAAATGACCAAGCCACAGCCGTTCATTGGCGAGCGCCAGGAGCTCATACAAAACGCCGCGCCGGCGCTTCGGCACCTTCATGTCGAAGCCGCAGGAGAAATGCAGCGCGGTCAACTCCTCCTGCCAGAGGAAATACAGGCGATAGTCGCACCAGCGGCCGGGGATCTCGACGATCAGCTCGTCCTCCCCGGCGCGATCATGCGCCCAGTCGCTGGCAATGACGATCTCCTCGACGAGGTCGATCGGATTACCGGCGTGAGGCCGGCTCTCTTCAAAAGAAAGAGATGTCATCGCGCGCTCCTCGGAGCCCCAGCGGCGACAAGCCGCCCGCCCCTTTTAGCAACTTTGCGGCCGGTGCAACCCAAAAAATCGGAAGGCATTGACCGCGGGCCAGGATGGCAAAGCTACGCTGCCAAACCCGAATGACAGTTGCAAGACAACATCTAGCGGATCGATCGCCGATTGGCGCGAAACCTAGTCGGTTTTTGCTTTCCGCTGTCGCGGGGTCGCCGGCGTCTTGCCGTCCCCGGCGAGTTGTGATTCGAGCGCGGCGACCCGCCGCTGCAATTCTTCCTGTTCCGCCCGCGCTTTCGCCGCCATCGCCTTCACCGCCTCGAACTCCTCGCGGCTGACGACGTCCATGCCGGCGAGGACCCGCTCGAGCTGGTCGCGGAACCGCGCCTCGATATCGGACCGCACGCCCGACAGCGCGCCCACCGCGCCGTTGGCGACGCGCGCGAGGTCGTCGAAGAAACGGTTCTGGCTCTGCATCGCCCCTCCCTACTCGGCCGCCTCTTTCTTCGCAGCATCGCTGCGGGCGGCGTGCCGGTCGATCGCCTTCTGGATCGCCGCGGCGGCCTGGCCGCCGAACTCGACGTGATGCGCGGTCGCGTAATCGTAGCTCTCGACCAGCAATTCCCGGCTCTGCTGGAATTTGGGGTGGACGAAGCGCGCCATCAACTCGTAATGCCGCTTGGTCTGCTCCCAATCGGCCCAGTTCTGCGCCAGCTCGCACAGCACGCCAAAACCGCCCGAGCCCTTCATCAGCCGGTCGACATAGGCGACCGCGTCGTCCGGGGTGCCGATGCAGGCGGTGCCGGTTTCGATCAGCCATTCGATCGGATCGCCGACATCGCCCGGGATGATCGGGAAGGTCGCGACATCGCGGAAATACTGCGCGAACTGCTTGACGCCAAACTCGACATTCTTGCGCGCCTGCTCGCGGGTCTCGGCGATGTGGAAGAAGCCGACGACGCGCCAATCCTTGCGGTTCGGCATGTAGCCGTTGGCGCGCGCGGTCTCCTCGTAAAGGTTCCAGTTGGCGGTGTGGCGCTCCATCTGCGCCGGCGCGGTGCCGCCGATCGACAGCATGCCGACGCCGTAGCGGCCGGCCAGCACGCCGCCCGAGGGCGAGCGCGCCGCGGCGACCGCCAGCTCCATGGTCGGCCGGGTGTAGGGGCGCAGCTGCAGCTGGGCATCGGTGATGTTGAACCACGGGGTCTTCTTGTTGACGGTCTCGCCGTTCATCAGCCGGACGATGACGTCGAACGATTCTTCCATCATCTCGCGCTGGTCGCTGGGATCGACGCCGATCTTCAGCGCATCGTGCACCAGCGCGCCGGGGCCGACGCCGAACATCGCGCGGCCCCGCGTCATGTGGTCGAGCTGGACCATGCGGTCGGCGAGCATAAACGGGTTGTGGTAGGGCAGCGACACAACGCCGGTGCCAAGGCGGATGTGCCGGGTGCGCTGCGCCGCGGCGGCGATGAACATCTCCGGGCAGGCGATGATCTCGAACCCGCCGGAGTGATGCTCGCCGATCCACGCCTCGTGGTAGTTGAGCCGGTCGAGATGCTCCAACAGCTCGAGATCCCGCTCCATCGACAGGGTCGGGTTTTCATCGTGGTTGTGGAACGGCGCCATGAAGATGCCGCTGCGCAGATAAGGCTCGGTCATGCCCGGATCCTCTGGGGAAATGCTCCCTGCCGGTGATCGTCGACCATGGCGCCCGGTTCCCGCAAGCGATTTCCCGGCGGGAGGGGTATGCGCCATATGGCCTGCCGGCGACTTTGCGTCGGTTCTTGTTTTATCAGATGGTCCACCTTCTGTTATCCATCTGTTATCGGCATCAAAAACAGATGCCGCCGCCTTCTGTTTTCACCTTCCGACCGGGTCCAGCCGAGCGCCGCGCGATCGTCACGCGATGCGCCAATCGCATTGTCATATCAATGATGTTCTGTCTATGTTCCGCTCTGCGATTGTCAAGGGCACCCGTTCTCATCCGCGAAACGCGATGCTAAGTGGAGAGATCGACGGGCTTCCCATCTTTGATGACGGTGCGGACATGCGCCGGGTCGCCGAGCACCGCGACATCCGCGCTCGGGTCGGCGTCGAGGATGAGAATGTCGGCGAGCATTCCCGGCGCGATGGTGCCGAGCCGGCCTTCGCGACCCATCGCGACCGCGTTGTCGCGGGTCTGCAGGGTGATGATCTCGAGCGGCGTATAGCCGAGGTGCTTGACGAAAAACGCGGCCTCGTAGCCGTGCCATTTGCCGGGCGTCATCACCGCGGCGTTGCCGCTATCGGTGCCGAGCAGCAGCCTGATGCCGCGCGCCTTCGCCGCG
>JASHUW010000127.1 GCA_030039815.1 Alphaproteobacteria bacterium | reverse complement strand
TTCAAGGCGGCGGCCTGGATCGTCTCGATCCTGAGCGGGGTCTTGGGCGCGTGGAGGACGGCGGCGCGGAATTCTATTGTCACTCGACCTCCCCTACTTCGTCGCCCCCGCAAAAGCGGGGGCCCAGGGGCAACCTCCGGTCACTCGCCCTAGGTTCCCGCTTTCGCGGGAACGACGAGTAAAGGAGACATGGTGGCTGTTAAACCGGCCGCTCGCCCTCGATCGTCACCCGGTGCATGACGCGGCGCTGGCCGTGGTAGTCGTTGATCGCGTTGTGCTGAACGCAGCGATTGTCCCAGAACGCGATCGACCCTTTCTCCCAGCGGAAACGGCAGGTGAATTCGGGCCGCACCGCGTGGCTGTAGAGGTAGTCGAGCAGCGGCGCGCTCTCCTCCTCGGTCATGTCCTGGAAGCGCGTCGTGAACCCGCCATGCACGTAGAGGCATTTGCGGCCGCTCTCGACATGGGTGCGCACCACCGGGTGGTCGACCTCGCCATGCGCCTCCTCGGTGAAGCGGATGTTCATCGCCGATTTGACGTTCTGCGTCGCGCGCAGCGAATAGAGCCCGTAGGACTTGCGCGCGCTGTGCATCGCCCGCATCCGGCCGAGCATGTCCTTCATGCCGTCCGACAGGGTTTCATAGGCAAGATATTGATTGGCAAACATCGTGTCGCCGCCATAGGCCGGCACGTCGCGGGCGTAGAGCACCGAGCCCAGCGCCGGTTTTTCGAGATAGCTGACATCGCTGTGCCAGCCGCCGCCGAAATTCCTCATTTCGTCGGCCTCCTTGCGGACTTCGAGGATCTCTTCGTTGTCCTCCATCCCCTCGACGAAATCGTGGATCTGCAGCTCGCCGAAGCGCCGGCCGAACGCGAGGTGCTGGTCCGGCGTCAGGTTCTGGTTGCGGAAGAAAATGACGCAATTGTCGATCAGCGCCTGGCGGATTTCGCCGATCACCTCGTCATCGAGGTTGCTGCGCGCGAGATCGACGCCGGAAATTTCGGCGCCGAGCGCCCCGGCAATCTTGTTTACGGAGATCGTGCGGTAGGTCATGGGCAACCTTTCGGATGCGATTGCTGCGCCTTTTTACAGGGTGGCATGTTGCCGCCGGCCATGCCAGCCTGAAGGCTTCGGTGAAGGACGAAATTCTCATGATCGATGCGGCAATCGTCGGGCTCGGCCGCTGGGGCAAGACCCTGGTCGGCGCAGTGCAGGGCAAGAGCGACAAGATCCGCTTCACTCGCGCGGTGAGCCGCGACCCGACCCAGCACCGCGATTTCCTCGAAACGCACCATCTGCTCGCCGGCAACAGCCTCGCCGAGGCGCTGGCCGACCGGTCGATCAAGGCGGTGGCGCTGGCGACGCCGCACACCCAGCACGTCGACGAGGTGATCGCGGTCGCCGCTTCCGGCAAGCATGTATTTTGCGAAAAGCCGCTGGCCTTGAGCCGCGACGGTGCACGACGCGCCGTCGCCGCCTGCCGCGACGCGGGCGTGCTGCTCGGCATTGGTACAGACAAGCGCTATTTCCCGGCGATCGCCGAGGTGATCCGCCTCGCCGACAGCGATGAATTGGGGCCGCTCATCCATGTCGAGGGCAATTTCTCGAACGAGGTCGCGGCCGGGTTCACCGCGTGGCGCGAGAGCTTTGACGAGACCCCGGCCGGCGGAATGACCGGCACCGGCATCCATGTGCTCGACGCGATGATGAAGATCGCCGGGCCGGTGAAACGCGTGCATGCGCGGCTCCTGCCACTGAAACCCGGCCCCGACCCGTGGGACAGCCTTTCGGTGCTCTTGGAGTTCGCGAGCGGCGCGGGCGGGACGCTCGCCTGCGTGCGCTCGACGCCGATGTTCCTGCGGCTGCACGCGTTCGGCCGCAACGGCTCGGCCGAGGCGGTGAGCCGGCACGATGTCATCATCAGGAAGAGCGGCGCCGAGCCGATCCGGCTCAAATACCAGGGCGTCGATTCGGTGCGGGTCAACCTGGAGGCTTTCGCCGACGCGGTCGAGGGCCGCGCGCCCTACCCGGTCTCGCCGGACGAGATCGCCGCGGTCACCAACACCTTTGTCGCGATCGCCGACGCGGTGCGGACGGGCGTGGCGATGCAGGAGGTGTGATTTTTAATTCGTCGCCCCCGCGCAGGCGGGGGCCCAGGGCAACCGCACCCTCGCTCGCCCCTGGGTTCCCGCTTTCGCGGGAATGACGAGGAAAGGATGGACGATGCCCGAAACCCTCTCCTACGGCGCGTGGAAGTCGCCGATCACCTCCGACCTGATCGTCGCCGAGACGATTGGGTTGGGCGGGGTCATCGTCGACGGCGACAGCATCTACTGGGTCGAGAGCCGGCCCGGCGAAGGGGGGCGCAACGTACTGGTGCGTCGCACCAAGGACGGCGGCCGCGCGGATGTGACGCCGGCGCCGTTCAATGCCCGCACCCGCGTCCACGAATATGGCGGCGGCGCGGTGAGCGTGCATCGCGGCGTCGCCTATTTCAGCAATTTCGCCGACCAGCGCCTGTACCGGCTGGCGCCCGGCGATGCGGCCGAGCCGCTGACCCCCGCGCCCGGCGACGGCACCCGCTATCGCTATGCCGACGGCGTCATTGACGACTCTAGTTCCGTTGGGCGCGCCCGCTGGATCGGGGTGCGCGAGGCGCACGAGCCGGACGGCCGTGTCGACAACGCGATCGTCGCGGTGAATTTCGGCGCGGTCGGCGCCGGTCGGGTGCTCATCGAGGGCAGCGATTTTTATGCCGCGCCGCGCCTGTCGCCCGACGGCAAGCGGCTCGCCTGGCTGTCGTGGAACCACCCGAACATGCCGTGGGTCGGCACCGAATTGTGGGTCGCCGAGATCTCGGAGGATGGCGCGTTGGCCAATCCCCGCAAGATCGCCGGCGGCGACAACGAGTCGATCGCCCAGCCGCAATGGTCGCCCGATGGGGTGCTGCATTTCATCTCCGACCGCAGCGGCTGGTGGAACCTGTATCGCGCCGGCGGTGATGGCGCGGTGCGCCCGATCTGCCCGCGCGCGGCGGAGTTCTGTCCGGCGCAATGGGTGTTCGGCCAGGCGAGCTACGCGTTCCTCACCGCCGCGCAGATCGTCTGCACCTATGGCGAGGCCGAGCGCACGGTGCTGGCGCGGCTCGACATCGCGACCGGCACGCTGACCCCGCTGGCGCTGCCCTACAGGGAGTTCGGTTCGATCAAGATCTGCAACGGCACGATCGTTTGCGGCGCCGGCTCGCCGACCGGGCCGGGCGCGATCGTCGTCATCGACCCGCGGACAGGCGCGAGCGAGGTGCTGCGGCAGTCCTCGACCGCGGCCGCCGACCCGGCGCTGCAGCGCTATTTCACCGCGGCGCGGCAGATCGAATTCCCGACCGAACATGGGCTCACCGCCTTTGCCAATTACTATGCGCCGCTCAACCCGGATTTCGCCGCGCCGGCGGGCGAGAAGCCGCCGCTCGTCGTCAAATGCCATGGCGGTCCAACCTCGTCGGCCTCGTCGAGCCTCAGCCTCGGCACCCAATATTGGACGAGCCGCGGCATCGCGGTGATCGATGTCGATTACGGCGGCAGCACCGGTTACGGCCGCGCCTATCGCGAGCGGCTCAAGGGGCAATGGGGCGTCGTCGATGTCGATGATTGCGTCAACGCCGCCAAGCATGTTTGCGCCGAGGGGCTGGCCGACGCCGAGCGCGCGGTGATCACCGGCGGCAGCGCCGGCGGCTATACCGTGCTGGCGGCGCTGGCGCAGCGCGATTTTTTCAAGGGCGGCGCCAG
>JASHUW010000126.1 GCA_030039815.1 Alphaproteobacteria bacterium | reverse complement strand
CTAGCGCCGTCATGCCGAAAGGCAGCGTGAACAGCGCCGCCGCCGCCTGGCCGTTGCCATAGGCGGTGACGACTTCGTTGATCAGCGGCGCCGGCGCCACCGGCACCAAGGTGACGTCGTTGACGCCAAGCAGTGTCGGACCGCCATCGTTGAGGAACCCGGCAGGCGAGGGGAACGGATTCGGCACGACATACGGGTTTTGGATGGTGACGACCGGTTCCCATTGCACCGCCGGCACGGTGAAGACGCGCATGTCGAGACCCGGCGCGACCAGGTCCAGCCCGACGATCGCCAGCGGCGGACCGGCCGGCGCAAAGGTCGCGTCGGGCGAGGTCAGTCCCAGCGCGACACCGAATTGGTCGATGTTCGTCGAAACATCGAGCATGAACAATTGCGGGCTGACGCTGCCGATGCTGGTATCAAGCTGCTGCTGCATCGTCGCGAGCCATCCCGCGTCCTGCTCGGCCGCGGCTCCGCTAGGCGCCGGGGTAGGAGTCGGCGCCAGCGCCTCGACGCGAAGGCTGTCGAGGGCGAGGGTATTGTCGACAAAACCGAGGACGACTGTCGTCGGGGTCCACGCAACGACCGCGAAGAGAACCGAAGTTGCCTCGACCGTGGGGTTGTTCGCAACGCCCGCGGCGTTGTTCGTGACGCCGCCACCGCGCTGCCGTACCGGAAGGAAATTGGCGGCGTATGGGTCGGGCAGTATCGGCAGCAGGGTCTCAAGGCCGAACGTCAGCAGCAAACCGCCGGAATTGAGTTCGCTGGGCGACGCTCTGAAGGTCCCGACAACCAGTAGATAGGAAGGTGGTGTCGTGACCAACAGCGCGTTGCGCAGCGCCAGCGCGATTGGCGACGGTGGTGGGGTTGCCGGTGGCGCGACGCCGATGACAAGCAGTGCGTTGCGCGCCGCGGTTTCGGAAATAATCACCAGACCCGGCAGGTCGGGGCCGATGTGACTCCCATCCGCGGCCACGGGGCGGTCGATATGGACACCGATCGACGTCCCGCACGACAGCAATTCTACCTGGGTCGCGCCGGCGAAATCGGCGATGCTGGTGTAATAGAGAAGCTGCTCCCCATAAAAGCTCAGGTCGAGCGAACTGCGTGCCGTCGACGGCGACGGTGCGTCAAACCACAGGTCGATGGTCGCGCTCGGCCGATTGGTGCCGGACAGCGCGCCAAGCAGTGCCAGCATGCCGCCGGCGCCTTCGAGGACGAGCTCGCCGAGGCTGGCTCCGCTACCGGTCAATCCTGGCCAGCTCGCGTTCAGACCGGGCCCCAGCACCAGCGCGAGCAATCCGGCGGTGGTCGCGTTGCCAAGCTGTGCCGCCGCGACGACGGCCACCGGAAGCGCCCAGGCGCCGCCGAGGATCGGCGCCGTCCCGGAAAGCTGGAAGAAGTTGGACAGCACGCTGGCGGCGGCGAAGTCAGCCGGTTGTGGCGTGAAGGGAACCAGGATTTGTCCCAGCAGCGCTTCATAAACTGGCGGTGACGACACCCACGTAAGATCGATCGTGCTGCCATAAGCGGTGAATGAGGCCGCTTGCGCGGCTGTTATCTGCGCCCCAGCACCCGAGAAACTGAATGTCACCTGGGCCGGCACCTTTGCGACGACTGCGCCGCCATCGGCGCCCGGAGCACCGCCGCCCGTCGGTCCGGACGTGGCCTCGGGCGTGACGGTGAGCGTCAACGTTGTCGTGCTGGTGATCTGCAAGCCGCCGCTGACGCTGCTGGGCGCGGCTGAGAAGGTCAACGTTCCACCGCTGATGGTGATGCCCGTATAACTGCCAGCGGGAGCTGCGGGCGCGAGCAACTGCGCGGCGATCCAAAGGCTGCCGGCGCCGACGGAAAGCGTCGTCGGGATCGTTCCCGAAGGCACTGCGAGCGGCAGCACGATAAACGGCGTTGTGGCGGAAGCGCGGGTAATCGCCGTTTGCTGCACCAGCGGGAAGATGTCGATCCAGTGCAACGCGCCGAGCGTGTCGACGAACGGCCCGTAGGACCGGGCCTGCATCCCGTTCGCGGCGCTCGGAGTCAATGCGAGGTTGCCCAGGACATTCGCGGGGACGCTGCGGCGAAAGACCTGCGGTGGCACGGCGGCCTGCGGCGCGGTGCTCACCCGGCTGATCACATCTTCGAGCGTCGTCAGATCGCTGGCCGAGGGCGAGGCCGCGGGCGGTGTCGCCAGGCCGGCGACGGCTAAGGTGGCGTCGGCGCTGGGCTGCAACAAGCTGCGCGCCAAGGCCTCGCGCGCCTGCTCCAGGTCGGCATCGGTCGACCCGGCGGTCGGCGACAGGTCGGCGGTGAGCCAAGCGAGCTGCGCAAGAGCGGACGTCTGGTCCATGACAACTCCTTCGATATCACCGGTTCAATTGATACCTAGTGACAAACCTGTTTAGCACCCTGCCACCATCGCCGAGCCGACCGAGGCCGTGCGGCTACGGTGTCTTGTTCACCACCGCCAGCCAACGCCAATTCCAACAAAGAAGGGTTCGCCCACGTAAGCGTAGAACCCCCATTCCTGCGGTGTCACAAAAACACCGCCGCCAAATTCATCACCTACATTTCCGATGCCGATTGGCTCGGCCCCTTCGCTCGTGGTCCACTCAGTTCCTCCCGAAATCGTCACCGGGCCGAGCGCCGGGCCGGCTACCACGGCGCCTCCCGCGTAGGCTTCATACGTGCTGCGGTCGAGCCCAACGACCCCGAAGCCTTCGACCGTGGGCTCGATCCCCTCCCCATCTGGCTTCCATTCGCCGCCGGCGATGATGAAGGCGTCACTGGGGATCGCACTGTCGATCGCGTCGATCGTGGCCTGAAGCTGTTGCTGGTGGGCGTCGTAGTCACCTTGGCCGAAAACAGCATCGTTGAACGCGCGGTCAATCTCTTGCTGGTTCGCGAACTGATCCAGATCGTCAAAGCCCGTGTCGGCCAGAACGGGAACGCCAGACGTATTGCCGGACTGACGCGGAATGGGCGCGCTGCCGGCCTCATCGTCTTCCTCGTCATCGTCTTCGGCGCCAGTACCCTCATCGACCCCGCCTCCAATCCCCGGTGACGATGTGTCCACTGACGGGTTCGGTCCGGCCGGGGTGAACGGTCCGGTCGACATCCCGCCTTCGAACGTCGCTTCCGGATCTACCGATCCAGTCGCCACCGCCCCCTCTGGGTCCACCGCATTGATTGTTTGCCCGTCGGCGAGGTCGGCACCCTGCGTGACGGAGGATTCGGCGCTAGTGGCAACGGAACTGTCCGAGGCATTTGGCGGGGCCGGGCTCACGCCGCTCGCATAGGGAT
>JASHUW010000125.1 GCA_030039815.1 Alphaproteobacteria bacterium | reverse complement strand
CTGAACTCCGAGGCGAACGCCTCGAGCCGCCCGGCATAGCGGCTGAAATCGGTCGACAGCTTGTTGTAGGCAATGACTGCCGGGATTGCCGCGACGAGGCCGAGCGCCGTGGCGAAGAGGGATTCGGCGATGCCCGGCGCGACAACCGCGAGGCTCGTATTCTTGGCGGCGGCGATCGACTGGAACGAATCCATGATGCCCCAAACCGTGCCGAACAGACCGACGAACGGCGCGGTCGAGCCGACCGTCGCGAGATAGGCCATGAAGCGCTCGGCGCGGTCCATCTCGCGGCCGACCGTGACGTTCATCACCCGCTCGATGCGCTGCTGAAGGCTGGCGCGCATGTTGGGCGTGCCGAGCAAGCCCTTGGCGGCGCTGCGCCGCCATTCCCGCATCGCCGCAGCGAACACCGCGCTCATCGGGTCGGCCGGACGCTGGCCGACGCGATCGAAGAGATCGTCGAGCGAGCCGCCGGACCAGAACGTCTCCTCAAAGCTCGTCGCCGATTGGCGCAACCGCCGCAGGCGCATGAGCTTGTCGAAGATCACCGCCCACGACCAGAACGAGGCGAGGAGCAGGAGCAGCAGCACGATCTTGACGATGATGTCGGCTTGCCCGACCAGGTCGATGATCGACAGAGAATGGGTCACGGTGCCGGCAAGTTGCGAGGTTTCAACGGGCATTCTTGGTGGGCCTTTATGGCGTCAATCGGGCAGAAAGCATGAAGATAAGGCGCAACTATGGCGCGCGGGGCCCGAGTGGACCGGCACTCGCGAGCGCCGCGCGCAACGCGCCCGGCACCCGGCGCGGCCGACCATCGCGGCCGATGCAGGCGACGAGCACGTCGAGATCGGCCAACAACTCGCCGGCGCGGCGAATCTGCTGGCGAAGGTTGAGGGTCGCAGCGCCAAGCTCGACGAGCGTGGTGTCGACGACGAGCGCGTCCTCGAGCCAGGCGGGCGCCAGATACTCGATCGAACAGCGCCGCACCGCGAAGCCGACCCCCTCCTCGGCGGCGAGCTTGCGGTGCGGAAAGCCGAGGCTGCGCAGCATCTCGCTACGCCCGCGCTCGGCGAATTTGAGGTAGTTGGCGTGGTAGACCATGCCGGCCGCATCGGTGTCCTCGTAATAGACGCGCAGCGGCAAGCTGTGACTCAACGGCGCTGGACCGCGTTCGGGCGTCCTTCGAGACGCCCACTTCGTGGGCTCCTCAGGATGAGGGGAGACCGAGGATGCCATCACCGACCCACCTCATCCCGAGGCGCGGAGCGAAGCGGAGCCTCGAAGGACGCGACATCGGGTTTGCAGCGGCTCACGGCAGTTCATCCTCGGTGGGGGCGAGCGGCGTGAGCAGATCGAACTGGCCCGGCAGGTTCACCGGCAGCGGCAGATCGAGATGACGAAAGGCGATCTCGGTCAGCATGCGGCCGCGCGGCGTGCGCTGCACGAAACCTTCCTGCACCAGATAGGGCTCGATGACTTCCTCGATGACATCGCGCTGATCGCCGAGCGCCGCCGCCATGGTCTCCACCCCGACCGGCCCACCACCGTAATTCTGCGCGATGCATTTGAGATAGCGACGGTCCATGCCATCGAGCCCGCGATGGTCGACATCGAGCCGCGACAGCGCCTTGTCGGCGGCGGCGGCATCGACCGAGGCCCAGCGCTGTACCGCGGCGAAATCGCGGATGCGGCGCAACAGACGCATCGCGACGCGCGGCGTGCCGCGCGCGCGGCGGGCGATCTCGGCGGCGCCACCGGGTTCCAGCGCGAAGCCGAGCACGCGGGCGCCGCGGGCGACGATCTGCGCCAGCTCAGCCGGCTCGTAGAAGACGAGCCGCAGCGGGATGCCGAAACGCTCGCGCAGCGGCCGGGTCATGAGGCCGGAGCGGGTCGTCGCGCCGACCAGCGTAAAAGGCGGCAGGTCGATCCGCACCGAGCGCGCGCCGGGGCCTTCGCCGATGATCAGATCGAGCTGAAAATCCTCCATCGCCGGATAGAGGACCTCCTCGACCGCGGGCATCAGGCGGTGGATTTCATCGATAAAGAGAATGTCGCGCGGCTGCAGCGCGGTGAGCAGCGCCGCCAAGTCGCCGGCGCGCTGAATCACCGGGCCGGAGGTGGCGCGGAAACCAACGCCAAGCTCGCGCGCCACGATCTGCGCCAGCGTGGTCTTGCCGAGGCCGGGCGGGCCGGAGAACAACACATGGTCGAGCGCCTCGCCACGGGTCTTCGCCGCCTCGATGAAGACCGCGAGATTGTCGCGCAGCTGCCTCTGGCCGACGAACTCGTCGAGGGATTGCGGGCGGATCGGCGCTTCGGTGGCATCCTCGCCGCCGGGCTGCGGCGCGACCAGGCGTTCTTCGAGAGCGCTCATGCGCGCGCCTCAGAAGATTGCGCCAGCTCCTGCAAGCCGGCGCGGATCAACGCGTCGACCTTGGCGTCGCCGCCAAGCCGGCGCGAGGCCGCGGCGACCGCGCCGAACGCCTCGGCGCGGCGATAGCCGAGATTGACCAGCGCCGAGACCGCGTCGCCGGTAACGCCGGGATCGTTGGCGGCCGGTGCCGGCGCGGCGGCGTTGGTCGCGGCCAGCGCCATTCCGCCGACCTTGTCGCGCAGCTCGTTGACGATGCGCGCGGCCAATTTCGGGCCGACGCCCTCGGCACGCGCCAGCATCGCCTTATCCTGGGCGACGATCGCCAAGGTGAGGTCGTTCGCCGCCACCGCCGAGAGAATCGCCAGCGCCACCTTGGCGCCGACCCCCTGCACCGTCGTCAGCAGGCGAAACCAGTCGCGCTCGGCGGCGTCGGTAAAGCCGTAGAGGTGGATGTGGTCCTCGCGGACATGCGTCTCGATGAGGAGCCGAGCCGCAGCGCCGGGCTGCAGCTGGCCGAGGGTGCGGGTCGAGGCGAACACCAGATAGCCGACGCCGCCGACATCGACGATCGCAGCGTCGGCGCCGATATAGTCGAGGATGCCGGTGAGCTTGGCGATCATCGCTGCCGGACCCACGCGTTCATCGACCCGGCGTGATGGGCGTGGCAGATCGCCACCGCCAGCGCGTCCGCG
>JASHUW010000009.1 GCA_030039815.1 Alphaproteobacteria bacterium | reverse complement strand
ATTATGGGATAGCATGGGATAAGATGGGCCGTCAAGTCGATATTCCAATAAAAGCAACGTTTACAATCTGATTCAAAATGTTCGATGAAAAATCACGTATCAGACACAGCATGTAGTCTAGAGCAGTACTGGATTAATGCTTGTTCTCAATTTGTTCACCGGAGGTTGAACGCGTGCCGCGTCGCGCTCGGCTCGTTGCCACCAAAAAATTTCAGGTTTAGAAGCGCGTATGCCGCACCGCGACGCCGCATCCGATCATCTGTTGGAAAAGGCGCGCACGCGCCTGCGCGCGCGTCGCCGTCACCAGGGCGGCGGCCACTGGCATGTCGAGCGGCGCTCGACGGTGATCGTGTGCCGCGCCTGCGGGGCGCGCGTGGCAAGGCGGCTCGACCCGCAATCCTGTCCCGAATGCGGCGCCGGCGCGGCGGAGCCGCGTCTTCGCTAACCGAGGGCGAGCGTGCGCTTTACGAAAGCCGCCAAAGACCCGTCGGTGAGCACGACATAGCCGGCGATGATCAGCACGTACGGCCAACCCAGCCGCAGGCTGTTGACCGCATAATGTCCCCAGAGTTCATTGCCGACACTGCGGATGCGCTCGCTCAGGATCATCAGCAGCAGATAGAGGCCGACGCCGCCAATGATCATCTCGGCCAGGTAGGGCCAGCGCACGGCGGTTTCACGCGCGGTCGCGGCGAGATCGTGGTTCTCGATCAGGTTGTAGGCGACGTAGATGAGAAAATAGGGCCAGCCGTAGCGAAGAAGGCTCGTGCAATAGTGCCCGAAGAACTCATTCGCGGCGCTGCGGAACCGCTGGCTCTCCAGGACCAGCACCAAAAAGACGAGTACCACGGCTGTGATCGAATAAATGCCCATGCGTTCCCCCGCGCCGTGCTCGCCCAATACATCAGATCGATAGATCGACCAACGCGCTTGTTCGGCTCATCGATCTACCGCGAGCGTATCGTCCGGGTGATGGGATAAGACCAGACGGTCTGTAAGCCGGGTTCTGTCCCGCCTGCCAAGTTTCCCTGGCGACGGGGATGGCCATTCATCTGGGACGTCCGTTGCCGAACGCCTCGCGCGACCGACCCGAGCGGCGGCGCGAAAGCTCGCCCGGCACGGTTTCCCGTGCCTGCCGCTCCTACTTGGTCTTGCTCCCGGTGGGGTTTTCCCTGCCGTCTCCATCACTGGCGACGCGGTGCGCTCTTACCGCACCATTTCACCCTTGCCGCCCATGGAAGTCCATGAGCTCGGCGGTGTGTTTTCTGTGGCACTCTCCCTGGGGTCGCCCCCGCCGGCCGTTAACCGGCACCGTGCTTTCCGTGGAGCCCGGACTTTCCTCCCCTTCGTTGCCGAAGGAGCGGCCATCCGACCGTCTGGTGATGGGATGATATGGGCCGCGCGCCGCCGGCTGTCAAAAAAATCCCCGCGCCCGCCGGGAAAGCCGCGAACCCGCGGCGAAGGCTGGCGGCCGCGCTCACTCCCAGATCGCGGCCGTCTCGTCGATCATCCGCGTCAGCCCGAAGCGATCGGCGATAAACCTTGGCCCCCAGGCCTTGGCCCGCGACGCCCAGGACGGATCGTTCAAGACGGCCAACACGGCGGCGGCCAGCGCGTCGGCCGAGCGAACCCGCACGATCGCGCCGGTGATTTGATCGAGCATCGCCTCGGCGATGCCGCCGACCGCCGGAGCGATGACGGGAATCCCGCAGGCCTGGGCCTCGATCAGGGCATTCGGTGTGGCTTCGGTTCGCGATGTCATCAGAAAGACCGTCGTGGCGTCGTAAACCAATCCGACCTCGACGATATCGGCGGGCATGTGCAAGCGGTCGGTCAGGCCAAGCCGGTCGCCCAACGCGCGAAGCTGCGTCGCGATATCGCCGTGGCCATACCCATTGAGGATGAAGTGCACGTCCGGCCGGGCCGCGGCGATGATCGCGGCGGTCTGCAGCCACAGCACCGGGTCCTTTTCCGGCGCGAACCGCATGACCGTCCCGACGACGGGGGAATCGTCGCCAATACCCAAGCCGCGCCGGAATTCGGTTGCGTCCCGGCTGGCGGGCACGGTCACGCTGATCGGATCAAATCCGTTGCGGATCACCTTGATCGGCTGGTGCGTACCAAGCCAGCTCGAATAGGCGTCCGCGCTGGTCGTGCTGATGTTGACCATGATCATGTTGGGTTCGCGCAGAACCGTCCTGTAGGCTCGCCGGTAGAGGTCGGCGGCATCGGCGTCGACCCAGAAAGGCGGCGGGAACGTGCGTTGCCCGAGGATGATCAGGGGAACGCGCTCCTGAACCCCGACGAAACCGCCAATGAGGTTCGCGGCGTCCGACCAGCAATAGATGGCTGTCGGCTCAAACTGCTGCATGACGGTCGCCAGGCGGGCGGCAATCTCCTCCCAGCGGCGCGGTAAAATTCGCGCAAATTCGCGCAATTTCCCGATCGCCGATCCGGCGTGTTCAGCCGGCTCCGAGCATGGGAACTGGGTTACGCATCGGGGCACGATGCCGTGCGCGGCGAATTCGTCATTGAAATTGGCTTGCCCCGGCACCGTGCCCAGGAGCTCCACCACGCCCACGGCGAGGCCTCGATCGCGCAATCCCCGGGTCAGGGCAAGCATTTGCCGTTCGGCGCCGCCGCGCGCCAGCGCCTCGGTTACCATCAATATCCGCCTGTCGGTCGGCCCGGCAATTTGCGGGGCGAACAGCCGATCAAGCGCAGTCAGCCAGCCGTTTTCGCTCGACATGATCGCATCGCCATTGCTTGAGCCGTCGAACGCGGGAGGATCTTAGCGCCCCGCCGCCGCGCAACCGATAGCGGCCATCGCCAAATCTAGCGCGTTGATGGTACCGCGGTTACGCGCATTGCTACCTCCGATGCCGGCGCCGAACTCGCATCCGCGCAGGGTAGCGCAATTTCGCCAGGATTCGTCCATCGCGCTTTGGTTGCTTGCGAAAATGTTCATTGCCATGGCGCGCCGCCGTCGGCGCCAAGCGAATCGGCGACATCGCGACGCGGCCGACGAGTCCGTCAGGCTCCGCCCGGCTCGTACCGGCCGCCGATAAACGGCCGGCTGACGCCATGCTTCGGCAATTCCCACACCCCGGCGCCGCCGGGGTTGAGGTCGGCGCCGATATTGGCGTCGATCAGATACGGCTTGCCGCTGGCGATCGCCGTTTGAATCGCGTCGCCGAGGTCGCCGGCACGGTCGATGCGGCAGCCCTCGACCCCGCACGAGCGGGCGAGCGCAGCGAAGTCGGGGTTGTAGGGCTCGCCGGTCTCCGGGTGATGGAAATCGGTCGCCAGCACGCGGCCGTCGAGATAGCCGCGCTGCAACCCGCGGATCGAGGCGTAGGAATAATTGTTCCACACCACCCACACCGCGGGAATGCCGTATTCGACGGCGGTGCCCAGCACATTGGCGTGCATGAAGAACGCGCCGTCGCCGCACACCGACACGCAGGGGCGGTCGGGCGCCGCGAGCTTGGCGCCGAGCACACCGGCGACGCCGAACCCCATCGGCCCGAACCCCATACAGCCGATGAACGAATCCGGCCGCGTCGGCGTATAGAACTGCAACAGCCAGTTGTGGTGGACGCCGATATCGCTGACCAAGATCGCCTCCTCGGGCAGCGCCTTGTCGATCTCGTGCGCCGCGCGCTGCGGGTTGATCGGGGTCGCATCGTCGACATAGCCGGGCGCCGTCGCGGCGTCCCATTCGCGGCGCCAACCGTCGATCCTGGCGAGCCAGGCCTGCCGCGCCGGCGTGATCTGCGGCGCCCTTCGCGCCTCGATCTCGGCCAAGAGCTGGCGCAGGAAGGTGCGCACATCCGCCATCAGCCCCAGCGCGACCGGGTAGTTGCGGCCGATCTCATCCGGGTCGATATCGACGTGGATCAGCTTGGTCGGCGGGATCGTGAACGAATAGCCCTGGATCCACGACGACGAGGTGCGGTCATCGAACCGCACGCCCAGCGCCAGCAACACGTCCGACTCGCGCATCGCCGCGTTGGCCTGGTAGAGCCCGCCGCGCGACACGAGACCGAGCGACAGCTTATGGTGCGTGTCGATCGCGCCAAGCCCGCTCGCCGACGCGCCGACCGGGATGTTGAGCCGCTCCGCGAGGCGCAGCAGCTCCGCCGCCGCGCCGCCATAGCGCACCCCCTGGCCGACGATGATCGCCGGCCGCTGGGCGTTGATCAGCATGTCGGCGGCCGCGGCGACGCCTTCCGGGTCGGCACCGCAGCGCGCGGAAATGTTGGCGCTCCATTCGCGCGGGTCGGGCACCTCGGTCGCCGCGTCTTCCTTGAAGATGTCGAACGGCACGTCGAGCACCACCGGCCCCGGCCGCCCGGTGACCATGGTCTTCCACGCCTGGCGCACCATCAGCGGCATCTGCTCGCCGCGGGTCGGCTGGAACACGCGCTTGCACATCGCCCGCACGGTCGAGGGGTAATCGGCCTGGAATTGCCGGTAGAGCTCCTGGAACGCGCCGCGGCCGAACTGCGTCGTCGGGATGTTGCCGGTCACCGCGAGAAACGGCACCGAATCGAGATAGGCGTTGGCGAGCGCGATCGGCAAATTCACCGAGCCCGGCCCGCAGCTGGTGAAGGTCGCGGTCGGCTGGCCGGAGACGCGGTAATAGACGTCGGCCATGAAGCCCGACACCGTCTCGTGCCGCGACGAGATCGTCTTGATCTCGTCGCTGCGTTCGTAGAGCGCGTCGATCAGGCCGATATTGCCGTGCCCGCAGAGGCCGAACGCGTAGGGCACCTTCTCGCGGATCAGGTAATCGACGATGACCTGCCCGCCATTCAGCATCTGGTTGCCGCGCGCCATTTGATCCTCCCGTCGTCATTGCGAGCCGCCGGCAGGCGGCGCGGGAAGATAGACCCTCTCCGCCCATTGGGGGGAGAGGGAGGGGCCCGCCGCGAAGCGGTGGGAGGGTGAGGTGGGAATCCTCGGGCGCCTCTGGAATCCCCCCACCTCACCTAACCTCTCCGCCCCCAAGGGCGGAGAGGGATCGAAACGGGTCACGATGCCGCGCTGCGCTGGACGAGCGCCACGAAACGGCGCACCGCGGCGGAGATCTCGTCGCGTCGGTAGGCCAGGTTGAGGGGCGCGGTCAACTCCGCCCGTGGATCGATCGGGCGATAGACGACACCTTCGGCTTCGAGCCGGCTCATCGACGCCGGCACCACGGTGACCCCGAGCCCGGCGGCGACCAGGCTCAAGGTCGACAGCATGCGCGGCGCTTCCTGGCCGATTTTCGGGCTGAACCCGGCGCGGTCGCAGGCGGCGATGATCGCGTCGTGCAGACCGGGTCCGACCGGCCGCCGGTAAAGGATGAAAGTCTCGCCGGCGAGCGCCGCGAGCGGCAACACGCCGCTCACGCCGGACAGCGCGTGCCCGCTCGGCAGCGCCGCGACCATCTTCTCGTCGAACAGCGGCCGCACGAAGAGATCGTCGCTCTCGCCGACCGGCGAGCGGACGAAGGCCGCGTCGATCGCCTGGGCGCGCAACGCCGCGACCAGCTCGGTGGTGCCGCTTTCCTCGAGCGCCAGCGCGACCAGCGGGTGGGCCTCGCGAAACGCGCGGATCGCGCGCGGCACGAACGGGTGGAACGAGGCCGAGCTGGTAAAGCCGATGCCGATCCGCCCGGCTTCGCCCTGCGCCGCGCGCCTGGTTGCGGCGATCGCCTCGTCGGTGCGCGCGAGGATCGCCCGCGCCTCGTCGTACAGCGCCCGTCCTGCCGGGGTCAGCTCGACGCCGCGCGGTTTCCTGCGGAACAGCTGCGCGTCGAGCTCGCGCTCCAGCGCCTGGATTTGTTGCGACAGCGGCGGCTGCTGAATCCCCAGCCGCTCGGCCGCGCGGGTGACGTGACCCTCCTCGGCGACCGCGACGAAATAGCGGAGATGGCGCAGTTCCATATTATGAACATATCACAATTCGCTGATCCATATATTGGACATCGGTCCATGAGCGCCGCAATATCGCTTCCCGGCGCAGGCCGGGACCCACTTTTTGACGCCCGAGACGGTGAAGAATGGACCCCGGCTTGCGCCGGGGAGCGGCTGTTGCAGGAGATGACGCCATGGCCAGCGAAGCCAAATTCCTGATGGCGCAATTCCTTCAATGGATCGAGGCGAAGCCGCGCCGGGTCGCCGAGGTGCGCGCCGCGTGGGGCAGCACCTGCCCCTTGAACTGCGCCTGGGAAGATGCGTTGGCCGGGGATATGGTGGCGTTGAGCCGCGACGGCGATGTGGTCTTGACCCCGCTCGGCCGCGCGCGCCTGGAGTGCGAGCCATGACCGCTTCTGCCCCTCGGAATTTGACTCATAGGGATCTGATCCGCGACCAGTTCACCCGCCAGTCGGCGGTGTTCAACGCCGCGGCGCCGATCGCCAACGAGGATCAACTCAAGCTGATCGTCGACGCCGCGCGGCCCGGCCCCGACGACACGGTGCTCGACGTCGCCTGCGGCGGCGGGCTCGTCGCTCGCGCCTTCGCGCCGCGTGTCCGCCACGCGACCGGGATCGACGTGACCCCGGCGATGCTCGACACCGCGCGCCAGGCGTCGGCCGAGAAGGGGCTGAACAACCTCACCTGGGACCAGGGCGACGTGACCACGCTGCCTTATGCCGATGGCGCCTTCACCATCGTCGCGACGCGCTTCTCGTTCCACCATTTCCTCGACCCGCTTGGCGTGCTGAAGGAGATGGTCCGGGTCTGCGCGCCGGGCGGGCGCGTCGTCGTCGCCGACAGCTGCCCCAGCGAGGACGAGGCCAAGGCCGCCGCCTTCAACCGGCTCGAATTGCTGCGCGACCCGTCGCACACCCGCGCCCTGCCGCTCAGCGAGATGAAGCGCCATTTCGCCGCCGCCGGGCTCGGCGAGCCGAGCGTCCGCTTCAGCGAGACCCGCGATGTGGTGAGCAACCTCCTGGCGCGCTCCTACCCCAATCCCGGCGACGAAGAGAAGATCGTTGCGTTGTTCCGCCGATCGGCGAGCGACGACAGCCTCGGCATCCCCATCCGCCTTGACGGTGAAGCGATCCATTACGCCTACCCCGTCGCGATCTGCGCCGCCACGCGGCCCTAGAACCCTTGGCTTGATCGGGTCGCCGGGAAGGTTATCGTAGCAGGCAGAGACAGATTTGCTTTGGCCG